>DAOWIM010000037.1 GCA_030640905.1 bacterium | reverse complement strand
CCCGGCACCGGCAGTTACATCTATGAGGATGGACAGTATATCCCCGATCCGGATGGCAATTTTGTCAAGACCGATGAGATTCTTTCCGACCGGCAAGCTGTGCGAAGAGGGGAAAAGTCATTTCATCTAAACAAAAGCTGGCGGCAAGTAACGGTTCGCTTTTCTTCGGACATCGAAGAAGAACTGTTACCGGAAGGGCGTCGAAAAATCTGGTGGCTGCTGCCATTTCTCTCTGACGAAAACGAACGATACCTTTTCTACAGCCGACGGTACAATGCCGATCTGAGATTGTGGCCGTTGCGGGTGGGCCACGCCGTCAACCTGGCTCTCGGCGACGACCTTGAGATTCGCGATGTCGCCGGTTTGTCGCGTCTCCGACGTGAAACCAGAGCATCAGGAAAACTCAGGCAGATAGCTGATGTTTACTTTGTGGAGGAAAGCGTCGAGTTCTTCAGGCTCAGGCGCGACCAGTATTTCTCAGGTGGCGGGGATGTTGATGGCTACCGTCTTGCTGTATCAATTCGACGCCAGGGCCGCCATGTGGAGACTTCAGTCGGCGGAGCGTACCGTCGGGCCGATGGGAGCGGCAATGAACGCTCCGAGATATACACGGCGGAACTGGGTGCGAACCTGCGCTTGATCCGACGTGGAGAGATACGTTCATCGCTTGAACTCTACAGTCAGAAACTGGCGGGTGTAACCGGGGTGGCATCGTATTCCCTGACCGGCAACCGTCCCGGCAAGCGCGGCGCTCGATGGTCGGTGGCTGTCAACTATGGCGTCAAGAAAAGTATGAAAGTGAAAATCTCGTTGACCGGACGTCATGCCGACACCCGTACTGGTCGGGTGACGGCGCGAGGAGAATTCATTGCGGAGTTCTAAGACCGTATGAAGCTGTTTCGATTTACAATTCTGCTTGTCTGCCTGCTGGCGAGTGAGGCGGTGTCGGTTGAGGTTATCTGTCAGGATTGCCCCCGATCTGTACTCAAGGCGATTGAGCAGGCGGTACGAGTTGTGACCGATTCATCTGCGACGGACACCACCGTAACACTCTTGCGTGAACGGGGCTATCTGGATGCCGAGGCAGCGGTGATCGACGGTAAGCTGGTGTTGACACCCGGCGTTCAATTTCGATTGCAGAGTGTCAGCATCGTCGGCGATACCGCATCGTCAGTGAGTATGGACCGACCGTTCACTTCTATCAATCTCAGGCAGGCTATTGATAAACTACTGGAGCGGTACCATCGGGAAGGGCACTACTATGCTGCGGTATCAGTTGTCACTGTCTCGAAGGTTGGGAACGCCGTTTCCATTGAATTGAAACTGGCCAAAGGTCCGGTGGTGGAAATCGGTGAACTTGAGTTTGACGGATTGAAACGTACCGATCCCGATTTCTTGAGACGATTTGTGCGCCTAACGGAAGGTGACACTCTCACCGCATCTAACCTCCGGGCGGCGGAGAAGGCAGTATCAAGTGTACCGTTCCTAACGCATCATGCGACTGCAGAGGTTATACCGAGGGCTGGATATACTACCGCAGACCTGCTGTTCACCGTAGAGGAGAAAAAGCAATTTCGACTTGAAGGCGGAGCCGGTTACTTACCGGGCGATGATGCCGGATTGGTTTGGCATCTGCGGACCGAAATCCTGAATTTGTTCGGGCAGGGCAGAGAAGTTGCTCTATTTTCGGAACGTCGGGAGAAGGGACGTAACCGGTTGTCGGTTCAATACCGCCAGCCGATTTTTATAGCCGGCACCGGCACTGCGGAGTTGAACGTTACGACGCGCGACTATCGCAGCGAATTTTACGAGTTTGCCGCCGGGGGAGAGTTGACCAGTGATCTCTCGCTTGCCACGACTGTAGGCGTTGGTTTTCAATGGAAAAGTGTCGAACCGTCAGGCGACGGCCTCTCCTATCGTTGTTATTTGGCGAGTTTTTCGGTTGATCGTAACGTTCTTGACAATCGGCTCAACCCGGCCGCTGGCTACCGATGGCATTCGATCCTGAGCTACTCTAACCGGCGGTACCAAAGTGGCGATCCGCAGGCGGGTGGTCAGATGGTTTACAATGAAACCCGTGCTCTGGTCGCGCTTAATTTCTTTGGAAGAATGGCCCGGCAATTAGTAGCCCACCTTTCGATCAACTACGCTGGTGTTGAGACCGGCGAAGCTCTGCCGCCACTTTCCGAACTGGTCCTGATTGGCGGTCCGGGCACGCTGAGGGGATATCGCAATGAGCAGTTTGCAGTGGTGCGGAGCGCGTATGTTTCGGTCGAACCGCAGTTTCGGTTTGAGGCCGGCAGCTTGTTCGGGTTCTACGATGCTGCATATCTGAATGAGCGAGTTGCCCGGTCGGATGAATCAGTTCGCACCAACGAGTTTTTCCGGCACGGTTACGGATTTGGCCTGACGCTTCAGGATCGCAACCGTCGGATCAAGCTGTCGCTGTCGTGGAATCCTGATATTCGTTTCGATGAGCCGCGTCTCTCAATCGAGGTAGCTTCCGACTTATAAAAGTTGACGCCCGCGCTGTTCGACTCTATCCTCAACCGATGCTAATCGTAATGGAAACTCTCCGGCTGATCCGTGTCGGCAATTGCCTGCTGACGATGGCTGCTGTCTGGCTGGGGGCGTACATGACCTGGCTGGAACCGGTCTATTTGACTCCAACCCTGGCGTCGGTGGCTGCCTTTCTGGTTTGTGGGGCCGGGAACGCCATCAATGATGCGGTTGACGTTGAAATTGATCGAGTAAACAAGGCGCATCGAGTGCTGGTTCGAGGGGGGCTGTCGGTTCGATACGCCGTCTGGCTGGCAATTATCTTAACGGTGCTTGCTATCGGGGTTGGTGCGGTGGTCAATCTCGAAGTCCTGATCGTCGTAGTGGTCGCATGCGGCCTCTTGGTTGCCTACAATCTGTACCTCAAGCGCATTCCGCTGGTCGGCAATTTTGTGGTCGCGCTACTGGGCGCCATGACTTTCGTGACCGGCGGTCTGGCCATCCATACCACCTGGGCGTGGGAACTCCCCGGCCCCCTGATTCCAGCCGCCTTTGCTCTTTTTCTACATATCGTGAGGGAAATCATCAAGGATGCTGAGGATATTGAGGCGGATCGCTCTGCGGGTGTCTGCACACTGCCTCAGGTCGTTGGGGTGAGGTCGGCCCTGATGATCGCCCTGGGTCTACTGTTTGTGTTGATTCTGCTGACCTATGTTCCGGTCTTTTTCGGCTGGTTCGGACGAGGCTACGAAATTATTGCGATCTATATCATCGATCTGCCGATGCTGTTGCTGCTAATTCTTATCTGGGGAAATCCGACTCAAAAAATGTTGAAAATTGGCTCGCTCGCCCTTAAGTTCTCCATGATCTCAGGTGTAATAGCCTTGCTAATTGGCTGACCCCGGATTGAAACTGTTGAGAAAGAAATCGGTATAATGTGAACTATGCGAAGTCTGAAAGCAAAAACTGAACTCAGGGTTGCAACCGAACCGATGTGGTTCTGTCTCTCGCTTGTAGCTGCGTGCCTGTTGATGGCGACCTCAACATTCGCCGAGGGCATCTCTGTTACTCAGTCGATTGACAGGTCGGAGGTAGCCTACGAGGGAGAAGTTGCTTTCGAGATTGAGCTGCAGTGGGATGGTTCGCAGGCGGCGTATCGTTTTGACAAACCGCTCGATCCGTACTTCAGTAAACTGAAAATTGAACGGTTCTCCTCAAGTATCAGTTCGACAGGGACCGATCCAAATCTGATAACGACCAAAAAGTTCCGGTACACGCTTGTCCCCACCGGTTCCGGAGTGGGACGGATTGACCCGGTCACTATTTCGTATGCGACCTGGCCGGACAGCATTCCCGGTGAACTGGTCACCGAGGCCTTAACAGTCAACATAAGCAATCCCGTTCCAAAAGAATTACCGACTCCAATCGGCTGGTGGGTCTATCTGGTTGGTGTTATCGTATTAGTGTCGATTGGGGGATTTGTCGTCTACCGAATTCGGAACAAACAGCCTGCAGAAACCGTAAAACCTCCGACCGAAACATTTTTGGACCAGCTAACCGATCTTCGCAAGGTTTCCGGTGGTGATCTGAAAAAATTCCAGTCCGGTCTTTACGATCTGTTAGCGACGTTTCTTTCGGAGCGTTGCAATATTGATCTCGCCGGTGGCACAGACCGCGAGATCACCGAAGCTCTGAGCAGAACCGATATGGGCAAAGCGCAGAAGGAGAAAGTGGCCGGATGGCTGGTTAAGGCTCAGGCCGATAAGTTTCGACCGGTAGTGTCTGCTCCCGGCGATACGGCTCGGTTGGAATCAGAGATTAGAGAGTTTTTTAAGAAGTTGAAATAAAAGATGAAGTGGAGGATAAATGGATACTGACATTCAACAAATACAGGCGAAGGTTGAACAGGAATCTTCGTTTGTTATCAAACTGACTGAGCAACTCAGTTCGGTCATTGTTGGCCAGCATTATTTGATTGAGAGACTGCTGATTGGCATTCTCGCAAACGGGCACATTCTGATTGAAGGTGTGCCGGGTTTGGCCAAGACCCTGGCGGTAAAAACTCTGTCCGATGCAATCCAGGCAAAATTCAGCCGCCTGCAATTCACTCCGGACCTGCTCCCGGCCGATCTGACCGGTACGATGATCTACAATCCGCAGACTGCGGAATTCCGGGTCAAGAAGGGACCGGTCTT
>DAOWIM010000205.1 GCA_030640905.1 bacterium | reverse complement strand
GGTTTTTTGCCGGCAACGGGCAATCCGGAACTTAACGATCTGCTCAAGACGGAAATGACACTTTCGGCGCGTATGGGCGACTATGATTCGTTCAAGCCGTTTGGGACCGCTGAGATCACCGGAGCGACCTACACCGATTCACTGCTGCCGGAACCTGTCAAGCATCTGGAAGGCACATTGTCGGTAACGCCTGACTCTATTCGGATAGACAACCTTGTCGTGCAGTTTGAATCGAGCGACATGACATTCAGCGGCAAATTGATTGATCCGTTTCCATACTTGATGCCGATCTCGGAGGAGCGACGCGACAACGTCCGTCGACCGACTTTCGATTTTCGGGTCACGTCAAACAGGTTCGATGTTGACAAGCTGTTCCCCGAGGCTGTTCCCGGTGCAGCGACCGAAGAGACACCGTCGTTTGCCGAAGACTCGATCTCGATGATGATCCTGCCTGATTTTAATGGAGGCGGAACGTTCCACTTCGACACCCTCATATATAGCCGCGTTGAGTTAGATAATGTCGAGGGGAAAATCAGTATCCGCGAGAGGAAAATTGAGTGCTACGATGCGACAGCCAATGTCTACAGCGGTCATGTTTCGGGGAAGACGATAATTGATCTCGGTGACTTCGCCAACCCACGCTATCAGGGCGAGTTTCGCGGTACACAGATAGAGGCTGACGATTTCGTCTCGCGGTTCAGTCCGTGGGGTGGTCATGTCTTTGGAAAGCTTGACGTTACCGGAGAGTATGACGCCAGAGGCTGGGAGGCCGAGGCGTTTTTGAATTCGCTGACCATGAGCGCGACCTCGTCGATGAGAGAGGGACGGTTGGTGACTTCGGGTGCTCTGTACAAGGCGTTGTCACAGGCTGCCGATAAGGCCGGTACGACGTTTCAGAAAGAGCAACCACTGTCAAACGCCAGCACAAATATAACGGTCAAAGATGGTCGGGTGAGGATGGATGAGATCAATACGTCGCTGGGACAGGTTGGGGATGTCAGCCTCAGTGGCTACTATTCGTTCAATGATGAGATTAATTACAACGGCACAATTCTGTTGTCCGAGGAATGGTCTGAGAAGTTACAGTCGAAGGGGGGAGTTGTTGGTGGGCTGGCCGGATTGTTATCAGGTAAAAGCGAAGGCCGCGTCAAACTACCGCTGACGATTGATGGTACGATTACCAGTCCCAAGGTGAATCTTGATTTTTCAGCTATGGCCAAAGATGCCGGAGAAACTTTGCTAAAGGACAAGGCCGAAGGTCTCCTAAACGGTCTCTTCAAGAAGAAAAAGAAAAAATGAGCAATCAGGTCTGCAGAAGTAATTCATCAGGGCAGTCATTGCGAGCAGACGACCGGCGATGGAAACAGAGTAACTATCGACGTCTGCCGGTGTTGCTATTATTGATACTATTGTTTGTTGGCTCCGCCAATTCTCAGAACGATAACACGCCGACAATCCTTTCACCCGCTGCCGAGTCGTGGCTTCGATCATCGTCGGACCAACAGGTGACAAATTGCTGGCTTCTCCTCTCGGAGTCGGCCCGTTCAGAAAATCCGATATATATAACCGAAAAAGCGCGACTTCGCCGAGCCAAAGCAGACCCCGAGACTCTTCTGATTGATCGCCGCGACTATCGAGTATCGCCGGTCATCCTTGATAATATCCGCCAGACGGGAGCCCGTATCCGAACTGTTTCGCGCTGGCTCAACGCGGTGTCGGTTGAGGCGACCGGTCGTCAGCTTCAACAGCTGGCTCGGTTTGAACCGATAGCAGAGATCGACCTGGTCTCTACAATTGATATCACTCGTCCCGATGTCGTACCGTACCCAAAAGACCGAGTTGCGCCAACTCGTTCCGAAGAGCTCGCCTACGGCTTTTCTCTCATGCAAAACCAATTTGTGCACTCAACCAAATTGCATCAGGCCGGATACACCGGGGCCGGAATCCTGATTGCTCTCCTGGACACCGGATTCAAGACCGACTTGACGGCTTTTGACTCAACGTCAATTGTGGCAACTTGGGATTTTATCAACAATGATGAGGCCGTCGATGAGTCCGATTGTCCCGATGATCCAGCCGGTTGGCAGCAGAACTATCATGGTACGCTGGTGCTGAGTGCTATTGGTGCGTACTGGCCGGACACTTTGATTGGTATTGCTCCTCGGGCGGATTTTGCGCTGGCCAAAACGGAAATCAGTTGCGGCTATACTGAACTTCGTGTCGAGGAGGACAACTGGATTGCAGGGGCCGAGTGGGCCGACTCAATTGGCGCCGACATCATCAGTTCCTCTCTTGGCTACACAACATTTGATGACAACTCTGGATATACTTTTGAGGACCTTGATGGTAACACAGCTTTTACCACAATCGCCGCCGATATAGCCGCATCGAAAAATATCGTAGTGATTACCGCTGTCGGTAATGAGCGCCTCAAAGACTGGAACGCACTGGTTACGCCGTCTGATGGTGACTCGGTGTTAGCGGTTGGTGCGGTTTCCTCCGATTCAAGTCTGGCATCGTTCTCTTCCCCCGGACCATCGGCTGACGGTCGCATCAAGCCCGACATCACTTCTCTTGGCGTTGGCGTCACCACCGTAGCTCCCGACGGATTCCTGACATCAGCCAGCGGTACCTCTCTTTCAACACCGCTGGTGGCGGGGGGAGCTGCTCTGGCCCTTGATGTTGATTCAACCCTGACCGCTGCCGCGCTGCTTGACAGGATTCGTTCCAACGGCAGTCAGGCCGACTCTCCGGATAATGATTTTGGGTACGGTCTTTTTGACGCTGCCCGATCATCGACTCTGATTCGGATTGATAGCATTGACGATATCTGGTTGCAGGTCGGCCAGACGATGCAGGTGGACATAATGACTTCAGGTTTTTCAGCCTCGACGCTTATACTTTCTGTCATTGATCTGCCCGACTGGGCTTACTTTGCAGATCACAGCGATGGCACCGGTCTGCTAACTCTCTACGGGACAACCGAAAATGCTATCGCCAGTCAGATATGGCTGACTTTACAGGTTGGTAACTATGTAGACACAATCTCTATTAATGTATATACGACTGGGTCGATGGAGCAGCTGGTAACAGTCGGGCCGAAT
>DAOWIM010000133.1 GCA_030640905.1 bacterium | reverse complement strand
TGCCAGAACCGGGGTCTGGTTGACATTGGTGACCGTGATCGTCACCTGCTCAGAATCAACAGCAGTTGCATAAACAGAGTCAGTAGCATAGAACGTTACTAAATATGTACCCGAATCTGAAAAGGTCGGTGTCCAGTCAAACGTTCCGGTACCGTTACCGTTATCTACAAAGGTAGCTGTGCCCGGAAGCGGGGTCGAGCTACTCATCACCGGAGTGTCACCATCAGCGTCGGTAGCCGAGGTTATGAAATTCAAGTTAACATTCTCATTGGTTGACTGCGCACCAATAGCTGCCAGAACCGGGGTCTGGTTGACATTGGTGACCGTGATCGTCACCTGCTCAGAATCAACAGCAGTTGCATAAACAGAGTCAGTAGCATAGAACGTTACTAAATATGTACCCGAATCTGAAAACGTCGGCGTCCAGTCAAACGTGCCGGTACCGGTACCGTTATCTACAAAGGTAGCTGTGCCCGGAAGCGGGGTCGAACTGGTCATCACCGGAATGTTACCATCGGCGTCGGTAGCCGAGGTTATGAAATTCAGGTTAACATTCTCATTTGTCCCTTGCGGCCCGATAGTTGCCAGAACCGGGGTCTGGTTGACATTAGTGACTGTGATCGTGACCGGCGCTGTATCCGCGGCGGCCGTAATGGCGTCGTCGGCATAGAATAGCACTAAGTACGTACCCGAATCCGAGAGCGTCGGTGTCCAGTCAAACGTACCAGTGCCATCGTTATGATCGGTAAACGAAGCTGTACCCGGAAGAGTCGATGTGCTCAGCACCGGATAAGTGAGGTCGGCGTCGGTAGCAGTTATCCCGAAATTGAGGGTCTGACCTTCATCTACCGACCTGGGACCAATCGGATTGAGTACGGGTGCAGCGGCCTGGGCATTAGCCGCAACTGTCAGTATGACTAAACCGAATATACTGAGTATAATTCTTTTCATATCCATACCTGGGACCTTACCTCTTTATTTCAGGAACATCATTTTTTTGGTATCGCTCTTGTCATTGACCTGTAGCTTGTACAGGTACACGCCGGTAGCTATGCGTTGACCCTCGCCATTGGTAGCATCCCATACCACCTGATGTGCGCCGGCCGGCATCGTTTCATTGATGAGCGACTTCACGTTTTGACCAAGAATGTTATATATATTCAATTTCACTTTTGCCGTTGTGGTGAGTGAGAACTCAATAACCGTCGATGGGTTGAACGGATTCGGATAGTTATGAGAAAGCTGGAAACTTGACGGTAGCACAGTATCGACACCCTCGACCACAATTGATTCGGATGTCGAGGTTGATAACAGAGCCTTGCTCAGTCTGAGTTGTGACTTGTTTCCAGCGGTGACGTTGGCTTTTGCCTTTAGAGGAATTTCCACCAGCTCAACCGTTCCGCTTGCGATCAGATTCTTAGCATCGAACGGATTGGTGTAGTACATCAGAACTTTCATCTTGCCGTTACCATCGTCACGGTAGCGCAATGCCATCTGCTCGGCGTCAATCGTCGGTCGCGGCGCCTCAAGTCTCAGGACTGATGGATCATAGCTGATTTCAAGCTCAGCACCGGCTACTGCCACCGGCAACTCGGAGCGTACGATCAACAGATCGGAGGAACCACCCGGTGTGTCGCCGTAGTCAAGCGACACTTTGGCAAATCCACCTTCATACGACTGGGCCGGAGCCGGCGAGAAAGGAATGCCGAAGATGTGGTTGACAATCGCCACCAGGTCAAAGACGTTGACGGTGTCGTTGATGACGACATCGGCGACATCGAACTGCCGCGGACTGAAACCGTAGTTGCCGATCACATAGGCCACGACATTAACAAGATCGGCCACGTTGATAAGCTTGTCGAGGTTGACGTCGCCGGGGGTATCAACCTGGATGATTCCCGAGTCTGTCACCAAAGGCAAGGATGGAATATCGGGGTTCGGATCGACCGACTCCCAGCCCTCTTCAATATATACCGGGTAATCGCCTGGAGTGGCCACTGGATCAATCGACATTACCATATACAAAACGGCAGTAGTTGTATCGTCGACAAGGACCGGTTCATTGGCAAGGCCAAAGGCGACCACTCTCACTTCGCCGGGAACGCCGCCAATATTATCGTAAACAACATACTCCGGTGTTCGGACCGATGTGACGACCGAGTCAACTCCAAAGAGTGAGTAATCATAGAAGAAATCGTACTGAATGCCGTAGACCGTTTGCGAAGAAATCAGATTTATCGGAAGGTAGACGGCCGGATTGCCGGCAATTCCACCAATCGGAGAACGGCCGATTGATGATGTCGTGATCAACCGGTCGAAGAGAATTTCGTTGACAGTAATACTAACTGCCACTGGGGTTGAAGTGCCGCCCTGATCATCAGAAGCTGAGAATACGGCTGCATATGATCCCTGCTGGGAAACATCGGGCGTAAAGCTGAAACCGCCCTGTACCGTGCCGGAACCTACGACCGTATTGAAGATTGCATTATTGGGAAGAGCTGTAGCCGACAATGTGATAACATCGCCGTCAACATCAACCGCCCCCACAGTGAAACTAACCGTCTCCCCCTGTTCAATCGAATAGCTGTTTTGGTTGGGAGTTAGACTAATCACCGGCGCGTTGTTATCACCACCACCACCGACTGTAACGGTGACTGATGAGGAAGCAGTGTTGCTTCCGTTCACCGCCGTCAGGTAATAGGTCGTTGTCGTTGTTGGTGATACCGCCTGCGATCCAGACAGTGAAACAGTTCCAATGTTGCTGATACTCGCTCCGGTAGCATTCGAGACTGACCAGGAGAGGGTCGATGATCCACCCGCCTCAATATTGGTCAGACTGGCCTGGAAAAAGCCAATCACCGGTTGAGTGTCTTCAACATAGCCGGTATCAGCATGAAAGTAGTTTGAGATCAATTTGGGGTAGGAGGTCACGGTGCCGTCGTTCATAGCCACGGCCAGATCTGTTCGGCGGCAATCAAGGAAAACCTGCGTCGGTATCCCGCCGGTAGTATCAACATACCACTCATTGACTTCGTGGAAATCGAAATCGGCAAAAGTTCCATGAGGCATGCTCGGACTTACCTCAAAGGCCAGCTTGTAGATAATACCGGTCCCCGGATCAATGCTGGCGCCCATAGCGCTATCTTCCGGGAAGTTTATGTTGAAGGTGGTCAGAATAGCACCCGAATCGAAAGGATTGGCTGAAAACTGAGCCTGGAAATCGGTGATTGTGTCCAAGTATGGTTGACCTGTCTGCTGGTCAACCTTCTCTTCCGTTTGAACAAATCTACCGACAAGGGTACTGACAATCAGGCCGGCCAATAACGGGTCCTCATAGAAAACCGGGGTCAGGTAGGTATCGTCAAACCGGATCAGCATCTTAAAGCCGGTGACCGAAGAATCACTCTCGAGATAGAATGGGGCCCAAACAGTGTCACCGGGTCGGCCCTCAAAGAGGTTCAACCGAACCAGGTCAACCGTTGATTCATCTATATTATTACACCTGACGTATCCCTGGGCTGATTGCGTCCCGGATAGAGTTATAAACAACATCAAAAGCAAAAGAGGGATCTTCAGTAATCTCATTATGTCCTCCAAAAAGGTATTCTTCAAATCAGGATGTCGGGCTTCATTTAAGAAGCACCATCTTGCAACTGACGTTCTCAAACTTAGATTCAAGACGGTAATAATAGACACCGGAGGCAACTGCCTGTCCGGATTGATCGCTACCGTCCCAGGCCGAGCTATGAACACCAGCCGGCATGACATCATCTATGAGTACATTTACTTCGCGCCCCAGCAGGTTGAATACTGCCAATCTGACGCGGGCCGTTTCCGGCAATGAAAAATCTATTCTCGTTTCGGGATTGAACGGATTCGGATAGTTCTGGAACAGAGTCACTTTCTCCGGCAGGACCACTTCTTTTCTTGCCAGAGAAATATCAACCAAGCGGCCATCGGCGGAAGACATTGATACCGAACTAATCGTAAACTCGGTCAGGCCGTCAATGTAAAGGAACGTCTGCTTACCAGACGGCAGCGTGTGGCCATCGAAGCTGTAAATAAGTATTCGACTCTCGTTTCCAATCCTGCCAACAGTCACAGACATGTCGGCGTCATTGATACTTACGGTGGCAGGGTCAATCGGTTGATCGGTCACAATCGAAATAAGAAGACCGCCAACATCAGTACTCGTCTCGTAGCTGAGAAGAGTGCTGATGTCGGATGTCTCGTAACTGAACGTCGCCACCGGAACCTCGTCATCGGCAATCCTGAGTGCGGATGATCCACCGTTGACTATTACATTGATAAGTGCGACCAGATCGGCGATTGTCGCGGCCATGTAGTCGCCATTGATATCTGAGTTGGCCATCTGGAGGGGGTTAAGCGAATATTCGTATGGGTTCATGTAGAAGTTTGAGAAATAGATGGCATCACTAATTTCAAAATCAAGACCGTTGAGGTTGATGTCCCCAATGTTGACATCACCAATCTTGAGAACCTGAACACTACCATTGGTATAATTGATCAAACTAGTCTCGATCCTTGTTCCGCTGGCATCGGTCAGAGTATTGTCTTTGCCGCCAAGATTGCCAGGGAAAACGAATCTAACCGGCACCATGTAGCCTTGAAACGCGATATTCCCAGCCACCTGGAACTCAATCTCAGCTATCGCTCCCGACCCAGCCGGCATCGGAGAAACAATAGAGCCTCCCGGTTCGTCGGCGATACCACTGATACGGATATTTCCTGGGACATTGTCGGCGTCGTAGCTGTAGGTGAAATACTCAAAATCTGCCGCGCGTGTCTGCTCTGTGGTAAGCCCAATTGCGGAAAGAACCGACGGATCATAATTTATCAGCAGGTCGAAGGAAGCAACTGCCTCGATATTTTCAAGGTAAATCTGATAACTGAGGGCATCACCGGGGTAGGCGCTATCAACATCCAGGGACAGACTGTAGTTTGTTGCTTCAAATCCGAGCTGCATCTGGCTACCAGCCTTGGCCGGAATCACCGGTGAGCCGTTGGCCAGGGCAGAGCCTGCCATCAGGGTGGTGGCCACTATTAATAGGGCAAACCACAGACTAATGCCAAAGCGGGTCAAAGAGACTTTTCTCCATACAGAAATCATGTCACTGCTACTCATGCAACAATCAGACCAGACTTCATTTTTTCCGGCAACAGCGCAAAGTCTGCCATGACCGGATTAGACCACTCAAAACTTGCTGACGTACTGTTTTTAGATCCGCCTAAGAGCCAGTACCGCAATTACTTATAGGGATCGAAAGGCCACTTTCGAGTCCTTTATCAATTCGGCGATACTGCTCCCCCGGTAGTAAACAAGGGATGTAATAGTGAGGAAGAAATCAGTTTCATCCTGGGCCTTACTAAATTATGCAACAACGCAACATCTTGCACGGCCTATCCGCGCAACCTCATATGTAGCTTCTAAATATAAAAAAAAGACCAGAAAAGTCAAGGGGCGTTTCATCCAGCTCGCTTTGGTGGTCGTCATTTTCAAATCCATCCTGCAATAATTTAACTTCTTAATCGCTAACAATTTTATTCGGCGGTTAGTTCCTCCTTGTTGCTTTTCTAACCCCGGAAAGGGACAAGCCCTCTCCGGGATATAGTCACATACTGACGTGCTTACTTCAGAAGAATCATCTTCTTGGTAGCGGAGAAGTCAGTGGCATCAAGCTTGTAGAAGTAGATGCCAGAGGCTTCGCTGCCGTCAGTGAGCCACTCAACACTGTGTTCACCGGCTTCAGCGGTACCGGCAAAGCTAGCGACTTCCTGACCAGTTACGTTGTAAATGGTCAGAGTGTAGTCACTGGCCTGCGGCAGCGAGAAGCTGATTACTGTGCCAGGGTTGAATGGGTTCGGGTAGTTCTGATTCAACGCATATGCCTTAGGCAGCTCCAGCTTGGAGACAACCGGGGCGCCTTCGACGGAGGCCATTTCGACACTGACAACATTGCTGTTGGTCGTGACAAAATCACCGGCGAAAGTGTTACCGGCTTCCATGCTGTAAACCAGAATCCTGGTGTTGGCGCCATCATACGCATAGCGCATATCCATGTTGTCAGCGAGCAGAG
>DAOWIM010000102.1 GCA_030640905.1 bacterium | reverse complement strand
TCATCTCCAGCATATCGTGCCCAATTCGGCCTGAAGCCACGTCCCAAACCATTTTCTCCGAGTTTCTGGCGGCGTTAATTATCACGGCCAACTCCTGTACTACCTTCACGGTGCCATTAACAAGGCGGATAAATTCCGGCTCGAGTCGGCTAATCTGCTCCGAGTCATTTTTTGTCTTGGCCAGGTAGATCGCCATATTGAGCGCCAGAGTCTTCACCTGATCGCCCAGCGTATCGACCTGTTCTACCAGATCAAGCTCTCGGTTTCGTCCGGTGTCGGTCTTCATCGATTTTCCAAGACCTTTCGGATTTGATCAACCAGCGTTTGCAGATCAGACGATTTCACGACGTAGGCATCGGCCAGCCAGGTCTGAAAGTCAGCCTTGTAGATGGCATACGCAGTGTTTAGAATAACTGCCATTTGTGGAGCTGCCTCACGCAGCCGATTGAGAGTCGCCAGGCCATCAAGCCCCGGCATCTCAATATCGAGAACCGCCAAATCGAACTGATCTTCGGTAGCCATCTCTATCGCGACGGTTCCTGACTCGGCCGTCGTAACCTCGTAGCCAATACTCACCAACTCGCGTTCGTAAAGCAGCCTGATGAGAGCTTCATCGTCTACTACAAGTATCCGGTGTGCCATCTCAGCCCTCCTCACAAAGGGGTAATTCGAGGTAGATTGACGGGACACCATCGGCGCCGGCAGCCACTCCGAGATTTCCACCATGGTACTTGATCGTCTCTCCGGCCACCATGATCGTTAAGCGCTGCGATGCTTTGTTGTCTGTAAACACTTGTCTGAGCGCACGCGTTAATTGCTGCTTAGCTCTATCGTCGCACTCAAATGATACGATGACGGCAGCATTGTTTTCCCGACGCTCGGTTCGCACTTCGGCTGATCCGGACGGGATCAACTCTCCTGCAACCAGACGGAACAATTGGTAGGTGGCATGGGCAAGTTGATCCTTGATCCCGTGCACCATCAGTTTTTCGCTGGCGAGCGACAATGAGATTTGTGTATCCGACTGATGCAACCGTCCAAGACATAGCTTGAGATTTTTCTCGACAAGGTCGGAAAGGTTCAGCGTCTCGCTTTCATGCTGGCTGCTTCGATGAAAATCGAGGACGTGTTCGAGAACTTCTTCGGTACGCCGGACCTCGCTGGCGATAATCCCCAGGTAGTCCCGGAGATCCACCGAGAGTTCCGACTTCAACATCAAGTTGGCAAACCCTCCGATTATCGTCAGGGGATTGCGCAATTCGTGGGCGACAGCCGATGTTAGCTCTCCGATGATTGACATCTTTTCAATCTTGATGATTTGATCCTGAGATTCTTTCAGCAGCGAGTTCATTCGCATCAACTCACGCGCCCGCTTCTTCTGCTCGTCGTACAGGCGGGCTTTTTCCATTGCAACGGCAGCCTGGTTGGCCAGCAACTGTAACAACTGTACCGAGTCGTTGCTTATTGGCACCCTTGTAATCAAGTTGTCGGCAGCGAGAAGTCCAATCAGTTTCCCCTTGCTGATCAGCGGCACCAGCGCCATACAACGGGTACCAAGAGCATCAAGCAAAGCAGCAGTTGGGCCGTCCGATGGAGTTTCATTTTCGAGATTTGCCCAGCGACCCGATTCGCATACTCCCTTAACCAGCGATTCGACACTCAGGTCCAGACCAATATGACGGATCAACTCTGTGATCGGCTCGTCGTGTTGCCGGGAACTGTCCTCATAGCTGCTTAGTAAATCGCGCAGCGTTTGACGCTTCGACTCCAGTCCGCTCCAAATCTGACCGGCATCCTCAGCATCTGATGGACCGATCGCCAAATGTCCATTCAGTTTCTGATTCTCGCTGTCGAGTAGAAAAAGGAAAACCCGGTTGAAACCAAGTCCCTGCGACGCCGTAGCGGCCGTCATGATGACTTTCAGAACGCGATCCAGTTCAAACGAAGATGACAGGGCTGCCGAGACCTCGGTTAGTAACTCAAGCTCTCGAATCAAAGAGGGCACTTGCTCGGCTCGACGGCCTGATGTGTTGACCTCCTCGACAACTCCGATCATCCCGCCAACACCATCCGTTCGCGGTTGGCACGACATGTTGAGCACCATAAACCGACCATTCGGATTGGTACAACCGATAGCTGTCCCGACAAATGGCTCCCCACTTGCCATCAGGCCGGGAAACTTGTCGCCTAAACCGGTACTAAGAAATGTGTCTATACGGGTGATCGATAGCTCGTCCCACGGCGTGTTATCGTCAATCCCAAAAATCTCCGCTGCTGTATCGTTGAATTGACGGATGCAGCCATCGGCGTCAATTGTGAACACACCGACACCGGCATGACCAAGACACTCCAACAGTGGTTGGTCGGTGAGTCGTCTGTCGACTTCGTTTTCAATCTGCGTATACATAAGTTGCTCGTCCACGAGCGTTATCTTCCCCGAACGTATCTTCTGATTTTCTTGACGAGATGTCGGCTGAGTTTCTCCTCAAGATTTGCCAAAAACTGTATCTTCTGATAAGCCGTCAGGTGGATGTCGGGATCGTTGATGTCATCATCGGTTGAACCCTGAAAAACACGCTTCCCACGCTCTTTTATCTTGAACGATTCTGCTATTAGCTGTTTTCGTTTTGACAGGTCAATGAACCGAAACTCACCCTCGGCCAGACCGATCGTCTCGTAGCGGTGGAAGATCATCGGCAGGCTAAACGTCTTTCGTCGTTCGATTCGCTCACTCTGAACGTAAACGGCGAGAAGGTATCGTTTGCCGGTCTCCAACCCCCAGTTTACCAAACTGTCGATATGATACCGATCGGTCGGATAATCGGGCCACTCCTCCGCCATCTGGTCGGACAGGTATATCCGGGTCGATGTCGACCTGCTCATCTCTGTCTGCAGTTTGTCGGCCAGATGCGATTCGCCCCACGCTATCGGTGGAGTTTCGATGTGTACGACTACTTCAAAATCCGGGCCGGCCATTGCCGGTGCGACAGCTAATAGCGTCACGGCCGCCAGCAGAACAATCATATTTTTCATGGCTGGTTCTTATCCTGCGGTCGCCTGATGTTCGTCCCGATAGAGATAGCGCTCTAAGACCTGCACAACCGAATCGGAGAACGATGCCAGCTTACTGGAGAGCAATGTCATCTCGGCTTCGCTGAGATAGTCTTCCAACATACTGCGGTCAATGAACTCAATCCCGACCAGAGTCATTCCTTCGTCGCAATCACAGCGCTTCACCAGGCCGAGCACATTGTTAACCGGCTCACAATCCTGCATAGTGAACTTCATTGAGACGATATTCCTCTCGGAAAGGGGCTGATCAATCTCGATCAACACTCCGGAAGGTGAGATATTGAGGATCGTCCCCTCAATGACCGGAGAGGAAACTTCAGCCGAGAAATTGCCGAAAGCATCCTTGATCGTGTTCATCGATACCGGTGAAGAAATCTCGATTCGTACAAAGCGACGATTATCTTCTTCCTGTACACTGAACGGTCGCCTCGCCATGACGTCGCGCTCCTGCACATTGACGTCGGATACGAATTTTTCTTTGGAACGTGAATTCATGATTCTCTCCTATTGATTGTTATCGCCTTGCTCCTGCATCAGCGATGTAATTTGTTCGTTTATCGTGATTCGGGCATTGGATGAATAGCAAAGAGCCGCCGCGGGAACCTGTGAAACAACACCCGACGGAATGGACTTTCTAAAGGTTTCTTTGACGACAAATTCAATTCCTACCTGGTAGCTTCCGGTCTCGTTCGGATTGGTATGGCGCACCCGGGCTGTCATAAGTGGAGGAAAGGCTATATCCTCAACATTCATATTGACGAGAAGACAGGCGCTTTCTCCAAGCTGGGATGAGTGAGTAAACAAGGCACCACCACCTGAGACATTGAGCGTTCGCGTTTCCAGCCACCGCAGCTTCTCAAGCTTGATACAGCTGAAGCCGGAGGTGGGAACAACTGCCATTCTAATGGTGCTGTCAATTGCCATTCGATTAAACTGACGTCTTAGCAGCGGCACCATTTGACTTTCAAGAATAAGTTTGCATTTGCCGCCACCAGTCCGCCGCACCATTCCCCGAACAGCTACTCTTTGTCCGCGGTAGTCAAACTGAGCGTAGACGTTCTGTCTGCTAACGAGGTCATCTACCAGGCCACCGCCGCCACTGCGTCCAATCGTCACTTCTTTGTTGCTGGAAGAGATTATTTTGCTGGTGAGCTTCTTACCCGGAAATTGCTCGGAGAAGATCACGATCTCGTATCCGACCAACTGAGATAGATCAAGTTGCGTCGTGTCGATCTCGCTTCTCTCAAATGATTTAAAGACAGTATCCGTCGGCATGGCTATATCAGCCCCTTCTTTCTCAGGTCTATCTGCTGTTTGAAAACGTAGCTAACCATCTTATTCTGAGCGACCAGATCATAGAACTGAATCGATTCGGGTAACTGCTTGCGTTCGCGACCGTCGAAGTAGGTTGACAAACGATCCTTTCGCAGAAATTCAAGCCCGACGAAATACACAGCCTGCTCGGAGCCACTGCGACGGCATACTGCTGCGATCGTAACCGGCAAACCAACTTCGAGAAAGAATTTCGACTTTAGCAGGACTATCGTCCCCACCGCTACCTCAGTTCTGCTCTTCATCATGACCCCGCCGCCGCTGATATTGATCATCCTGGCATCCAGCCATTTCAGAACTCTGCCTCTGTAATGGGCGCTCTTGCCCGATTTGACGATGG
>DAOWIM010000336.1 GCA_030640905.1 bacterium | reverse complement strand
GACACTATGTCTGTCACGAAGAAAACAAATCTGTCGATCATAACTCTGCTGGCCCTCCTGCTGTGGTTGTTTCCAGTTGTAGCAGGCGCACAGGGGCCGATCCCTCCCGTCCCTCCTGTGCCCGATCCCGCGCAAGACAAACACGAAATTGATCACGATTCCAAGGCTATTGCCAACGATTATGTCGATCTGCTGGAGCAGTTGACCGACCTGATCGCAGACTATACAAAAAGTTGCAACACCGTTATGATGGAAGTGGATTCTCTCGATCTTGAGGCACTATCGCTGTTGATCCAGCGTCTTAATGAAGGTGCCTATCGAGCCAATATCAGGACTCTGGAAAGAGACCTTGATGTCTTGTCGATTGAGTTCGAGAAACAATGGACGGAGAAAAGGGCGAAGCTTCTGCAGAAACGTGCCCAGGTAGTCGCTCAATGTATGCAGCAGGAATTGAGCGTGCTGCAGGAATTGCTCGAAGAAGATGTTCTCAGAGAACTGGCCTTGCAGCCGGAAAGGCTTGAAGACATTGAAATATATCTGAGTGACGTCTTCGATAATCTTTATCACGAAAGCGATATCCTGGTACATGTTAACGTCGTCCCGGGTGATGTCATCGTTGCAGTTTCTGACATATCAGATGAACCATTACCGCCGGAACCACCCCAGGCAATACACTTGTCAAAAAGCAGCAAGGGACAAATCGAAGCGACCTGGACACTGGTCGATTCTTCCCTTGAGCTATCCAGTGGAACTGCCGTCTATGTAGTAGCCCCGATGGGTCAGTTGAAAATCGAGGGCTGGTCAAAAGACAAGGTAGTTGCCAGCCTTGAGATAGAATTGGCCACCGATTGTGAAGACAAGGCCAAAGCCATGTCTGATGAAATCAGCATTGGCCTTGACAGGAGAAATAACAAACTACGTATCGAACCCCGGCTGCCGGCGATGAGTGATCTGTCAACCAGCGTGGTTCACAGCTCCCTCAGAATCAAAATGCCGAGGACCAGTTATCTTGTCTGTGAAATGTCATTCGGTGATCTTATGGTGACTAATCTTGATAATGGGGCTGAGATCACGGCTCACAAATCCCGTGTTACGGCGGACCGGATCGTCGGCAAGGTGGAACTTTCTACGAGTCTGTGTAAAATCGCAGTTGCCGGCATCGACGGGACACTGAGTGTTGCCAATTCAATGGGTCCGATTAAAATTGAGAACTGCACCGGAACAATTACACTGGCCAACCACATGGCGCCAATTATTCTCTCCGGTTCCGACGCTAAAACCAAAATCAAGAACAATGGCGACATAAGCGTTCTGGACCATGTTGGTCCGTTAGTAATTAGAAATAGTAACGGGAAGGTAGATGTCAGTGGCCTCGAAGGTGACCTGACCGTGCACACATCGTTCAAACCGCTGTTCATTGAAGACGTCACGGGAGATGTTGAGCTAAACAACACACACGCACCGATCAATGTTCTTTATGTCGATGGATCACTGAGTGCTCACAACCGATCGAGTGATATCATTGCCGAGGGCTTAACCGGTCCCCTCGACCTCAGCGCCAATGGTGGTGACATCGATATCATCCTGGACCGTCTGACAGCGAAGAGGTCCTCCATAGAAGCCTCTTCCGGAGACATCATTCTGACCCTCTCCCCCGATTCCGATCTGCATCTTCTGGTGGAAACTTCGGGCGGAACTATCATCAATCTTTACGATGACACAGAATCTCTCGCAAAAGGTCGAACTAAAGAACTCGAACTCTCGCTGGGCAGAACTCGCCACGCCCTGAATGTCACCGGCAAGCAGAGTGACATTACCATAGAGCGTGCACACTAAGGCCGACTGACGATAAACTTATCTGGGGGAAATCAGGGAACCGGGACTGTTGATTCGCGCAGGTTCTCGAGTTGTTTCTTTATCTTGTTTTCAATATCAATGATGTAAGTGTCATCGTGGTAAACGGTCGTCTTGAAATCGGAGAGGTTCTTCAATTCATCCATGACCGTGCCGATAGTGTCAACTCCTCGGATGATGACATCCATAGCCAATGCGACAGAACCATTCTTATCGGTAATTTCGTTATTCTTGAGACCAACCTGCACCAACTGGGCTCGTCCCAAAATCGTCGCGGCGGCGTTATTGATATAGTGGTTGAAAGTGGCCGAGATCGTCTTGAGCGTCTCCAGCGCCGCCTTCTCCATCTTGGTACGGCTGACCTCCTGCTGTAACTCCTGTTTTTCTCTTAGCAGGTTTTCGACCGTTGCGTATTGTTCATAGATCATGCGGTTAGCTTCGATGAGAATTTCCTGTGGCGAGCCGATATCAATCTCAAGGAAACGAGCTTCTTCGACCGTCTGGGCCAGCAGTTTCTCCTGGATCGACTTTAGAGAAGCGGCCTCCAACTCCAGACTGGTACACAGGCTCTCGCGATGATCTCTGTCACAGGCGAGGTCGGCTGGTCCTTTGGTAATTGAAAATATAGAGATCATGTCTGACAGGACAATGATTCGCGTCAAACGCAATTCCGGCTCATCGCTGGATGGGACAAAATCAAGATGGTGATGACCGACAGCATCAGAGAGAACGGTTGGCAGGTGCCACTGCTCCAACAGGAACTGACCAATGCGAGCGTGGTTGGTACCCCAGGTCTGATCTTCCAATTCGTGCAGCTTTTCGCCTGACGATGTCAGTTTCCATATCCGGTCGAACTTTTCGGGAAATGATTTCTCCAGAACCAGGATACCGATATCATGGAGCAAACCGGCAATGAACGCTTCTTCGGGGCTCGGGTAACCGATTTCCTGGGCGATCATGCGCGCACCAATTGCTACCTCCAGCGAGTGTCGCCAGAAAATCGTACGGTCGATAGTCAGTTCCCAATCGCCGGTCATGTGGTAGATCGACGTTGAGAGTGCCAGAGCCGAGACGGCACGGAAACCCATTGTCATAACGGCCTGACTGACAGTCGTGATCTCGCGGCCGGCACCATAGATCGGAGAATTGACTATTTGAAGTATTTTCGCGGTCAGTCCGGGGTCTTTCATGATGACATCGGCCAATTGCTGGGCCGAGGCCTGCTCGTCCCGAACAACGCGTATCACTTCCGAGAGAGTCTGGGGCAGCGAGGATAGTTCCTTGTGATCCTCAATAATTTTATTGTATATATCTGAATTCATCGACATATCTGTAGTATCGACCGGATTCCGGTCTGATTGAGGTTGGAGGCTCTAATAATGGAGGGATTAAGTCTTCGGTTGTTTCCGCTTTAGCCTGACGAGCCGAGCCTTGAGAAGCCACCTCTGCGAAGGGGATACGCCGGTCGCCCGGGCAGCACGAGCGGCACAGGCGAGGGCCTTCTGGGGTGCTTTGACCCGATACTCAAAATGCTTGGCCAGCTCGATATTGGCCAGAAAGCTGCCAACGGCAGACGGGAAGCTGCCAACGGCAGACCGGAAGCTGCCAACGGCAGACCGGAATTGGCGGCAACATCGGCCAGATGCATACGGCCGTGGTGGTACGTCAACGGATACTGCTTCTTCACCAGACAGTACGAACCAGCGTGATTGGAGAGAATGCAGCCGCCGAGTTTTTCGGCTAACTTGAGATACGACTCGGGAAGTTTATTTTCGTGGGCAACAGGTTTGGGATCAACCACTTGATCGTGGAAGCGGTTCAGCTTGTCTGTAAGCTTCCCCTTTTTCATTCTGTCGAACGTAGAACTGATTCGATCTTGAGTCGGGTCAAGCGATCTGTCTCAGCCTCGATGATCGCGTCCCGCCATCCGCACATATCTTCCGGATCGGCCTCAAACAACGCAACTGCGGCATGAGCGCGCCGGTCGGGATCGACACTTTCGGTCTGGGCGAGCAGGAGATCCATAGCTTCGTCGGAAGCCAGTTCGCCCAAGACACGACAGCCGAGATCGCCCACGAAATCGTTGTCGGAATTTAGTGAGTCAGCCAGTGTTGTTATCACGACGCTGGAATCAAGTTTGAGGAGCGCTTCCATCGAGGCCATCCTGGCACCATAGAAATCGTCCCCGAGAACGTGCACCAACTCCGGGATTGCTTCTGCAAAACCCAGTCTTCCGATAGCCACCGCCGCCGATTTGCGGACAAGCCCCACCGAGTCATCAAGCGCCTGTCGCACCGTCTGCTCTGCGCCGCCCACACCAATTTTCCCCAGAGCCGTCACCGCCTGACTCCGCACCATCCAGCGCTCGTGATCCGAGACTTTTTGCAGCGGCTTCACTACCGTGCTATCGCCGACATCAGCCAGAACCCAGCAACATCGGTTGACGATATGCCAGTCAGGGTGGGTCAGGGCCGCTACCAGATCAGGAATCGCTGGAACACCAATTTTCTGAATGATCTTCCGAACAGTATGACGTTCCCGCGGACTTTTTGACGCAAACTTGTCTATGAGAATTGGCATAGCCCCAGCGCCAATCGCTGCGATCTCTTCGATAGCCGGTTCGACCATGTCTCGATATCTCACTTCACCTGAGGAAGCCATCACAAAAAGGGAATCAATCTGCCGATGCAACTGATTCTGCGCCGAAGCAGACGGAACCATCCACAACGAAATTAGCAACAACAGGGTCGCGGTCACAATCACATTCTTAGTTGTCATCACCGTCCTCGGTTTCTTCCGGGGGTATTAGTTCAATATCGACCCCTCCCCCCCATTTCGATCCGGTTCGCCAGTAATAGTTATTCTGCCCCAGACCGTTGGTCAGGTCGTCGCCACCAAGATCAATAAACAATCCGATAGAGCCATAGTCACGGCGGGGATTGCCATAGCCGTGCGTCATGTTGGGATCATTGATGAAGTAACGATCATCGCCGTCGTTGTCGATTAAGATTCCCACCCCGTTGGCCGAGCCGCCCGCCTGAGAAAGGTCCGAAGCTGTGTAGACATCGTCACCATGCCGGTCCAGAATCAAACCGCAGGCGTAGTCATGGCCGCAACCCTGCATCAGCCCTTTGCCGTAATAGACATCATTGCCGTAATCATCAATCAACGTTCCCAGCGTCATGTGCGTTCCACAACCCTGAGCATATTGGTAACTCTGGTAGTTGTCGTTGCCTGCCGAGTCGTAGAGAATACCAAGCGACCACCAGTAGCTGGAACCCTGGGCGAAGATATCGGAGATGTAGGCGTCGTTCCCTTCGATATCGAAAAGGGCGCCGATTCCGCCGGACATATAGGGCGACATCCCGGCCGCAAACCCCTGCGAGAAACTGAGGTCGTGTTCTTCGTAGCGAAGGATATCGTTGTACTTGCCGCCGACTCGATAACAGTCAGACCCTTTGCGGTCATAGAGCACACCTGCGCCTTCAACCGAGCCGCACCCCTGAGCGTTTAAGGAAGCGTCATAGATGTCGTGGCCACCCTCGTCAATCAGCAACCCTAACCCGAACGTCCCGGCCCCCTCGGTGTGGTTGTCGCCTTGGTAGAAATCATTACCGGCTGCATCATAGAGAATACCAAATCCAAAAAAACCGGAGCCGAGAGAGAACGATCCGGCGCGATAGATGTCGTCACCCTCAAAGTCGAGAAGAATTCCTATTGAGAGAAATCCGGAACCAAACAGGCCATCGGTCTGGCCACGATAGGAATCATTACCGGAGAGATCAATTATGATTGTGCTCTGCGGATTGTCCATATCATAGCTCAGATCGTAGATATCGTCGCCGCCAAAATCGAAAATGAATTTGTACTGTCCGCTGTAATAGTCGTTGCCGGTTCCGCCAATCTTCCAGCCATTCTGAACGCCGAGGTATGAGTTGCGATCTGTACCTTCGGGGAGATAGACAGCGCCGTTCATAATTTTGCCGGCCTTGATCTGTCCCGACTTGAGTTGCCGTATCAAGTGTCCCAACTCGGTATTCAGTTCTCGCAGACAGTCAATCCCAGCGCTAATGGTGGGGTCTTTGTCATAGAGAGTTCCAAAACTAACAAATTTCTCGGTGTAACCTTCCTCGACGTTCTCGATAGAATCGATAGCCTCCACCGACAGAGATTCCTGATTATCCGGGACAGTTACCAGTTCCACAAATTCCTGGCGGAGGAATTTCCGCTGTTCGGGGCTGAGAAGAGCTAGCGACTTGTCCACTGATCGGGGAAGGATAATATCAACATACTGGGCCACCCGCGAGAGGAACTGGTTGAATCCGGGTTCATTGAAATAGAGACTGTAACGACGCTGCAGCTGGCCAACATCGGGCTGGTACGGTCGGGAGCGGGTTTTCTGACGCTGGACTTTCAAGTCCTGAAAAAGCACCGAAGCGAGGATCTCCGGTTGCGTGGAAACATAAGCGCCCTTCAGTGATGCTACATAGTCGATCATCCCGAGCGGCTGGTGCATCAGATCGGCGACGACTGCCAGACGGAACGAATCCGGTTCGGTGTAGTCGGAGCGAAAGGAGATGTCGTCCGGCTTTAACCCAAGGTACTCGGTGAGGTGCCCGACACCAAACATCTCCGGAGATACCGGCTCCTCGGTCTCCTGTGCCGACAGACAGAGAGGTACCAGCGATATGAGGAGAATAGCAGTCAGTTTCATCATAGCCACAAAATAGTCCACCGGTCGGTTTTGGAGCAACATAATAAGATTTTGGACCGGTATCTCTTATTGTCGGAATCGGAGAGGAAAAATATTAAAAAAAAGGCGCCTCGTGAGAGGCGCCCTGGTCGATTTAGCAAGCGGTCTTAGTTGACCGCTGTTACGTCGTTAATAGTATTCACCAAGTTACCAGCTTGATTGATCGTCCATGTATCGACTGCAGCATCATCATCGAGGTTAGCAGTAGCAGTGCAGGTGAAGGTATTGGCAGCTGCAACCATGGCATAGCTGTATTGAGATGAAGCCATGATTTCAACACCGATAACCGGGAAACTTCCATCGGCGGCGGCGGTCACACCATTGTCAGCATAGGTACCGGTTTGCTGACGGGACGTGCGCTGCATAGTGTAGATCTGCTTGAGGAGCTGCTTACACTCAGACTGCTTGGAACGGGTGGTGGCCTGCATGAAACGCGGGATGGCCAGTGCGGCCAGGATGCCAATGATGACAACCACGATCATGAGCTCAATAAGGGTGAAACCCTTCTGACGGTTGTGAAATTTCGAGAACATTTAAACCTCCTACAGGTTTTCTTAAGGTCTCTGGTTTCCATTATTTTCAAATTCTGCTGTTCTTATCGGCAAAGGCTGTGCCCCGGTCCACGTCTTTTATTGAACAGTTAACGGGAAGCTAAAGCATTGATAGTAACCAACGTTTTAACAGTGATGATCGGCTGTAGGAAACGCGCCATACTTTTTTGCCATAGTCACCAATCTGCCCAATAGCATATCGCCACGACTTTTGCAAAACGCAAAGGTTGGTCGCCCCGATTGTCGATTTGGAACATAAGCAAATGGATAACAAAAAAGCCCGCCGAAGGGCGGGCTTGGAAGGTCGCTTGAGAACTGCTCAGTTGACAGCAGTAACATCGTTGATAGTGTTTATCAGTATTCCAGCCTGATTCATCGTCCAGGTATCCACAGCAACATCATCATCTATGTTGGCCGTAGCAGTGGCCGTGAAGGTGTTGGCGGCGCCGGCTATAGTATATGTGTACTTGGCGTCGTTCATTATCTCTATCCAGATGGCGTTAAGGGCATTGGGAGTTGCGGCGGAGGCGGCCCCACCAGGCATATAGTATGAATTGTTCATAGACTGCTGGCGGTAGGTTCGCTGGTTGACATAGATCTGCTTCAGGATGAGCTTTGCCTCACCCTGCTTGGTCTTGGTCGTTGTCTGCATGAACCTGGGAATCGCTAAAGCGGCCAGGATGCCTATGATGACTACCACAATCATCAACTCGATCAGCGTAAAACCTCTGGAATCTGTACGGCCATATCTCATCGGACACCTCAATTTCTCACGGTTTCATATTTCTTACACTGGATACACGGCAAGGCTCATTCCGAACAGCTGTTCAAAATCGGCTCAGGATTTCTTCTCTTTCTTTCCTTTCTTGACGCCGTGATCTCCAAGCAATTCGTTAAGTTGATAGCGCTCGATCTTGCGATAGAGCGTCGATGTATCAATCCCCAGTATTCTCGCCGCCTCGGCTTTCTTTCCCTTAGTCTGGCTCATTACAAAATGGATATAGGCCCGTTCAATCGACTCCAGGGTCGGGGTCGTCGGCACCTGGTCGGTAACAATCGGTTCCCCCGTATCAACCACCGAGAGGTTTTCGGGAAAGTCGCCAACTTCGAGAATATCGTTCCTGTTGAGAAGAACGGCCCGCTCAATAGTGTTTTCCAGCTCTCTGACATTACCGGGCCATCGGTACGCAACAAGGAGATTCATCGCCTCGTCGCTGATATCTTTGATCGACTGATTGAGCTTGGCGCAATATTTACCGAGGAAATATTCGGCCAGCAAACGGATATCTTCTTTGCGTTCTCGTAGAGGCGGGATATCGACCGGAATAACGTTGAGACGATAGTACAGGTCGGCCCGGAAACGTCCCTCGTTGACATCTTTCTCCAGATCGGCGTTGGTCGCTGCAATCAACCGGACATCGACATCAAGCTGCTTGGTATCGCCCACCGGTGTGATTTTTTTGTCTTCGAGAACCCGCAGCAGTTTCACCTGGAGGGCCAGCGATGTGTTGCCTACCTCATCAAGGAAAAACGTTCCGCCCTCAGCAGCCGTAAAGAGGCCATCTTTATCGCGAATAGCTCCGGTGAAAGAACCCTTCTTGTGGCCGAATAACTCCGATTCCAATAAGTTCTCAGGAAGAGCGGCACAGTTAATAGTAACAAACGGCCCCCCGCACCGAGGCGAACAAGCATGAATCGCTTTGGCAATCAAATCTTTGCCGGTGCCGGATTCACCCCTGATCAGGACTGTCGAATCGCTGGAGGCAACCCGTCGGGCCAGTTTTTTCAGGGCCGCGACGGCCTCGGAGGAACCGATGAAATTGTCGAATGAATTGTCGTCCTGCAACTGTCGCTTGAGGTTGTCGTTCTCTTCTTCAAGACGTTTGCGGTTGATGGTTTTTTCGATTACCAGTTTGATCTCATCGACCTTAAACGGTTTGGTGATGTAATCGACCGCCCCTTCTTTCATAGCTTCGATAGCTGTATCCACCGAAGCGTACGCGGTCATTACAATAAGGTCCTGCTCCTGCTTAAATTTCCTGGTTTCTCTGAGGACATCAATACCGCTCATCTCCGGCATGTTGAGGTCGGCAATGACGAGATCGAAATTCTCCTCCTTGAGCAGGGAGATAGCCCTGGGGCCGGAGTCAACTATACTGACGCGGTACCCCTCCTTGGAGAGCATGATCTCCATGAAGTTGCACATCGAATCTTCATCATCGATCACAAGAATTCTAGCCGGCATCTGTTTT
Source organism: bacterium (assembly GCA_030640905.1). GTDB lineage: Bacteria > Zixibacteria > MSB-5A5 > GN15 > FEB-12 > DAOUUR01. Next base: position 91 of record DAOWIM010000336.1, on the reverse strand, counting down.
CCCAAACGTGCAGGTTGACGTTTGTAACCACCCAATCATATCTAACTTCGGCAACCAGCCGAACCGTTAAACCGTTGTAGGATATATTGTT
>DAOWIM010000088.1 GCA_030640905.1 bacterium | reverse complement strand
GCTGTCTGAAGATTCTCATCGGTGGCATCCCCAACCAGAAGCGTGACCGGCGAGCCAACATCAACCGCCTCAATCAGGACATGTTCAGGTTCTTTGTAGGCGAGGATCATCTTGTTGTCGCGTTCATCCCGCCCCGAAATAACCTTGGTCTTTGGGTCGAGTCGAAACTGACGCCCGGCCCGCAGCAGGTTCAGATCGTTGAATGTGATCCTCTCGGTGTGTTCCAACAGATCGCGAAGACGGTAGGAGTAGCCTTCGTCGGTGAGCAGACAACCTGAGGCGGGCGAAGGGTAGTCTTCCAGTCCAAACTCACCGGCCAGTTCTATCTGGCGTTTGCGCCCGCGACCGCTGATTCCTTCAAGTAGGTTACGGTCAACCAGACCGCTGAGTTCGGCATCGGTTGGCTTCAGTAGTTTGGCCGATAACGGCCGCAGGAGTTTTCCTTGCAGATTGGACTTCTTGATTACCAGATTCAGCTTGTCCTTAACTTGAGACATCGGTCGTTGCCCCAAAACTTCGCCGGTGACGATAAAGTCAGCGTTGGTCATCTCCATAAATTCCCTCGCCTCGCTCAACATCATGATGCGGCAGTCGGTGCACGGATTCATGTTTTTGCCTCGTCCGTATTGAGGATTGATGACCATGTCGATGAATTTCTGGCCGAGGTGTATCAGCTTAACATTGAAACCGAATTTCTCGGCGGTTGGATAAGGATTGAAGCCACACGAAGACCGGTCCCCCAGATCACATCCGAAATGCGTCATAAACATCAGCGCCGTTACTTCGATGTTTTGCCTTTGCATCAGAAGTATTGCCAGAGCGGAATCAAGTCCGCCGGAATACAGTGCGATAGCGTGACCGCGTGGCCTGGAGTTTTGATCGTTCAGCTTGCCGGTTTCCTTTTCATCCAACACTTTCGGTTCTTGTTACAGGGGCCAGTATAACAAATCAACGGCAATTTGTAAGGTTGATTGTGAGATTAGGCGTCATCGGAATTACACACGCTGATACTGTTTGTTTATTGCCTTGACTTGTATGTCTGTGGCCCCTAACATTCTCATGGAAAAGAGAAGGGAGATAAGCATTATTAGGATGTTTAACAACTGGCTGAAGCGATTCGCCTTTCAGACCCAAGAGATGTTTTTCTTTTCGGTTCGAATGGTAGTGGCGATGTTCGGCCGTCCCTTCTATTTTCCCGAAGTTCGTGAACAGACCTTTTTGATAGGGGTTGGTTCACTCTACCTGATCATTCTGACGGGCATTTTCGCCGGTGAGGGATTTGCCCTGGCCTTTTCGGTGGAGTTGGCCGATTTCGGGGCTAAGAATTACCTCGGGCGGATCATGTCGATTGCCATCATTCGTGAACTCGGTCCGATCCTGACCGCTCTGATGATCGCAGCCCGCGTTGCTTCCGGTATAACTGCTGAGATCGGCGCCATGAAAGCGTCCCGACAGATTGACGCCATGCGGGCATTCGGTATTGATCCGATCCGCAAGATAGCCGTCCCGCGACTTATCGCACTTATGCTGATGGTTCCGGCTTTGACAATCCTCTGCGATGCCATTGCTCTGCTGGGCGGGTATTTTGTGGCGGTCTTTATCGCGCACGTCAGTTCAACGATGTACTGGTCGGCGGTACGTGATCGTCTGATCTTCGGCAACATCTTCATCGGACTGTTCAAGCCGGTCGTGTACTCCTTCCTGATTGCGTTCATTGCCTGCTACAAGGGATTCTCCTCGACGGGTGGCACCAAAGGTGTGGGGCGGGCGACAACCGAGTCGGTGGTGCTGGCGTCGATTACAATTCTCGTCGTCAACTTTTTCATCACGCGCGTTGTCTTTACACTGATCAAGGGATGGCTATGATTGAGCTTAAGAACGTCAGTTTTGCATACGACGAGCGACCGATCCTCAAGAACATCTCGTTCAGAGTCGATCCGAAAGAGTCACTCGTTATTATGGGACCATCCGGTTCGGGCAAATCGACAGTGCTCCGGCTTCTTCTCGGTCTGGAACAAGTTTGTGAGGGGGAGGTGCTGATCGATGGACAGAATATCTGCGCCATGAAAGAAAGCAAGAGGCGCAAGCTTCGCAGGAAGATCGGGATGGTATTTCAGGATGGCGCTTTGTTTGACTCGATGACGGCCGGTGAAAATGTGGGCTACTATTTACTGGAACATACCGATCTCACGCCCCAGCAGGTGGAGGATCGAGTTCAGGAAATGTTAGGGTTTGTTGGGTTGGATAGTGGCGAAGTACTCAATGCGCTGCCCGATCAACTCTCCGGCGGGATGCAGCGACGGATCGCCATAGGACGCGCGCTTTTGTCGGCGGAACCTCAGATTATGCTCTTTGATGAACCGACCACCGGTCTGGATCCGCCGGCTACCGAGAAGGTGCTTGATCTGATTAGAAAACTGCAAGAAGAAAAACCAATTGCGACTATCGTAGTGACGCACCAGATTGTTGATGCAATTTCGATCGCCGAGCGGTTTATTGTCATTGTTGCCGGTGAATTAATTTTTGACGGCAACCTTGACGAACTTCGGGATAGCCGGGATGAGCGGGTTAATCATTTCCTGCGGCCGTTCCGTGAATCGTTTGAAAAAGTAAACCGTCGGCAGTTTGTAAGGAAAGAGCCATAGGTGTCGCGGGATGGTGTACGGCTGTCCTGGACTCGAATATGAAATTCAGGGAAGAGTGAGAGCATGAAAAGAACTATTGCCATCGGGTGGGGAAACCTCAAGACTGGATTGGTGCTGACGCTGGCTATCGTTGCTCTGCTGTGGGCTTCGTTTACAGGTGTGGGGACATCGATCTTTTCGGAAAAGGGCAAGTTCATCTGCTACTTTGAGAATGTGAACGGCCTGGTGGGGGGCTCGCCGATCTGGATGGCCGGAATTGAGGTTGGCAATGTCAAGTCGGTCAAGTTTGTTCATCTGGATCCAGTACGCCAGATTAAGGTAACCTGCCGTGTCAAGAAATCTGTCTGGTTGGGACTGACAGAGGATGCGGGCGTGCAGTTGGGGACAATCGGGTTTGTTGGCGACAAGTATCTTGAAATCGTCCCCGGCACCATAGGAAGACCGCCGATTGAGGAGATGGGCGTGGTACGGACGCTTGATGTCGGCAGCGCCGGTGCGATGTTTAAGGCGGGCGAGACGGTGATGGATAACGCTGCGACAGTCGTTGAGGAACTTGATACGATGCTGACGCGGATGAATCGCGGCGACGGTACGCTCGGCAGACTGGCCAGCGATGAAGAACTCTACACCGATATGACGCAACTGGTTGGTAACCTGACCAAACTTGTCGCCAGCCTGCAGGCGAATCAGGAACGACTGGTGGCGTCGATTGAGAAAACATCGGACGCTCTCTCCGATGTCAGCGGACAGGTCAGCAAGAACACTGGGACGCTCGGGAAAATCATCAACGACCCGGCGCTGTATGACAACCTGACGGCGACATCGGCGCAGTTGGATTCGATCATGCTTAAGATCAACAGCGCCGAGGGAACGTTGGGGCTTTTTGTCAATGACACGGCGTTGTACTCTGAATTTACCAACCTGATGGTGCGGGTCGGCAACCTCGTCACCGACATCGAACAAAACCCGAGGAAGTACTTCAAGTTCAGCGTGTTTTAATTAGCGGGCAGGGGAGACGGGAGGCGTGATATGGCAGACCTTATAAAAATGGTACCACAGGAGCTTCTAAGAAAACTCGACGGCCTCACACCAGCCGAGCAGAAGCTGCTGAACGAAGCGGGCACCGACGAGTTTATAGATTTTCAAGTAAACGACAACGATATTGATAAACCCGAGAACGGCGAGAACTGGGGACCTGATCGGACAATCCGCGCCGCACTTCTGGAATGGCTGCTGATGTCCAAAGAGGCCAACCAGCATCTTGAACCACGGGGCGTGACTATAGTTGGCGCTCGAATCGATGAGCGGATTGATCTTGATGACTGCAAGATGCCATTCCAATTCGGTCTGATGGCATGCTACCTCCCAGGTGGGCTGTCGCTCAACCGCGCTACTGTGACTGCGCTGAACTTCGTCGGAAGCCATTTCAGTTCGTTCTTCCTTCAGGGAGCTGTTGTGAAGGGCAGTCTGTTTCTCAGTGGTGTCCATGCCACTGACGAAGTCAAGCTGTTGGACATCTTTGTTGGCGGTTCGCTTGTTTGCATGGGAGCGCATTTCGGTTGTCTGGACGAGAAGAATCCTGCCTTTAATGCTGACAGGGCTATTGTGAAGGGCGGTCTGTTCCTGAGGGGCATGGTAGCTAAGGGCGAAGTGAGGTTGCTAGGTGTGGAGGTGGGCGGGCAGCTTGATTGCGATGGAGCGCATTTTGAACGCATTGGCAAAAAGAGACCCGCGTTAAATGCTGAGGGAGCAGTTGTGAGGGGTGACCTGTTCCTAAGAGAGGTGGGAGCCAAGGGCGAAGTGAGACTGACTGGCGTGGATGTAGGCGACCAGCTCAATTGCGACGGAGCGCGTCTCGAGAACAGTGGAGAATGCGCCCTCCATCTACAGGATGCAAAACTCGGGGGGAGCCTCTTTCTGCGCGGTCTCAAAGCATTTGTGGGGCAACTGTTTCTCGGTGGTGCGCGTGTTAAGTATGTTGTGGATGAAGAAGAATCATGGCCCTCCGAGAACCAACTTTATCTAAACAACTTTGAGTACGATGGTTTCGAGGGCACTGAGACCACGCCGCTTGATGCAAAGTCGCGCCTGGAATGGCTCGGTCTACAGGAAGAAAGACCGTTCTACCCCCAGCCTTACACCCAGCTTGCTAAGGTGTATCGCAAGATGGGCCGGGACGCCGATGCCCGCAAAGTTTTGCTCGAACGCGAGCGCCGGAGAAGGAAATACGGTGAGATGAGTCGGCTTGGTCGCTGGTGGAGTTGTATCGTCGATGCGTTTGTTGGCTACGGATATCAGTATTTGAAACCTGTGATTTGGGCGTTGAGCTTTTATGTAATCGGCGTTGGTGTGTTTAGTGGAGCATCATATTTCGAGGTTATGCAACCGGTGCATAAGGGATACACCGTCACTAGCAGTGATTTGACAGCGACGATTGCCACGGCCAAACCGGACAGCACCGGAACTATTCCGTTCTATCCCCAGTTCAATTCGTTCATCTATTCGCTGGAAACGTTTGTTCCGTTTCTTGATATGAAGCAGCAGGCGTACTGGCAGCCAGCTCCCACCCGATCAATCAATATCATGTCCGTGCGCGTACCCTTTGGATGTTTGGTAAGATTCTGGTGGTGGGTTGAGATCGTTTTCGGATGGTTCCTGACGACGCTGGTGGTTGCCGCTCTCACCGGCATAATGCAAAGAGAGAAGTAGCGATTTCTCAGAAAACGCTAAAACTGTACCAGCTTGCGGCCGTAATATAGCCCGACTCCGGTGCCGACCATACTGAGGACGAAGGCGTTAATGCCGGTCCTGATCACGCGTCGCGTTTAGACAAAATCGTTGTTCCGAGAATGAACGACAACACGCCGATAGTGATAAGAATGCCCACCGGTAGCATCATCTCGGTATATGAGAAATTACGCCAGATGCCTCCTTCAATAGCCAGAATGCCCCATTTGACAGGGCTGGCATGGCTGACTGTCAACAACCATGAAGGCATAAACATGACCGGAATCATGCCGCCGCCAGTCATGGCCGCTACCATCAAAATACCCCATGCCGCTCCGCCGACCGATTCTTCGGTTTTGCCCAAAACACTTATCAGCATCGATAAACCAACAAAACAGAATGCTGTCGCAATGATGCCTATCGCAAGTATAACCGGATTGTTTAGCCGGACTCCAAAAGCCACGCTTCCAATCCCAAGAAGAATGATACAGGCAGAAACACTGGCCAAAAATGCCGCGAGACCTTTGCCTGCCAAGATTTGGGCGCGCGAAATCGGAGCGATGCGCAACCGCAAAAACGTTCCGGCTGTTCGCTCTTTGACGATCG
>DAOWIM010000038.1 GCA_030640905.1 bacterium | reverse complement strand
GAATACTGCAGCCATTGCACGGGCATTATCAATCACACATTGTTGGTATGCCTTAAAACCTGGCTCTAGTGCCTCTTTAAAAGCAACCGCTTTAGCTGCGATGATATGCATCAACGGTCCTCCCTGAATACCGGGCATGACGGTACGGTCAAGATCGGCGGCGTATTTCTCTTTGCACATCACAACACCACCGCGCGGACCTCGGAGGGTCTTGTGCGTTGTGGAGGTCACGAAGTCGGCAAACGGGATCGGAGAGGGATGCAGCCCGGTGGCAATGAGGCCGGCGATGTGCGCGATATCGACAACCATGTACGCTCCACAGGCGTCGCAGGCTTCCCGTATCTTTTCAAAATCCCAGAATCGAGGATACGCCGAAGCACCGGCCATGATCATTTTGGGTTGTACTTCTTTGGCGGAGGCGATCAGTTTGTCGTAGTCGATCACTTCGGTTTCTTTCTCCACCTGATAGCCGACAAAATCATAGAGCATGCCGGAGAAATTGATCGGGTGACCGTGGGTCAGATGTCCACCATGCGAGAGATCAAGCCCCATCACTTTGTCGCCCGGTTTCAGGAGTGTAAAATAGACGGCCATGTTGGCCTGCGAACCGGAATGCGGTTGCACATTGGCGTGTTCGCAACCAAAGAGCTGTTTGAGACGATCCCGCGCGATATCTTCGGCAATATCGACAAACTCGCATCCACCGTAGTACCGTTTGTTCGGGTATCCCTCGGCATACTTGTTGGTCATCACGCCACCGGCCACTTCCAGGACAGCTTCGGAGACAAAGTTCTCTGAGGCGATCAACTCCAACTTGGTTGACTGGCGATTGGTCTCCCCTACAATAGCATTGTAAATTTCAGGATCAGCATCTTTTAGATATGACATTTCACACTCCTCTTAGTATCGATACCGAGCATCGGCCCGGCCTGACTTCATAACCTATTGAAAATCTAATGAAATCCAATAGGGCCGTCAACAATGACAAGAAAAAAGGGCCCGCCGCGGTCGAAGATGCGCTGTGGCGTGCGTGCGGGCTGCCCTACAGAGGTCTTGATTCTGAACCGACCGAACAACCAGTTATGCCTCCTCGGCCTGCTTTATCTTTTCCACCCGCGCTATGTGCCGACCGCCTTCAAATTCGGTGTCGAGAAAGCTCTTAAGCACTTCTTCGAGTTGATCTTCGGGAGTGTACTTTTGCGAGAGAGCCAGGACGTTAGCGTCGTTGTGAAGACGCGTCAGGTAAGCCATCTCCGCATTAATCGCCAGCCCCGCCCGAATACCCTTGACTTTGTTGGCAGCGATATTCATCCCGTTGCCGGTCCAGCAAATAGTGACGGCGCGATCAACCGAACCATCGGCGACCGCTCGGGCCGCTTTGAGACCGAAATCAGGATAATCAACAGACTCTTTGGAATTGGTCCCGCAATCGACAGGTTCGTGGCCAAGCTTGACGAGAAGTTGCTTGACCTTCTCCTTAAGCTCCACCCCACGATGATCGCTGGCCACCGCAACTTTCATCTTCAGGCGGGCGCTCCCTTATATTCGGAAACGTAGGTCAGCCAGTTGTACTTATCTTTGGTTTCGCCATTGACTATCCCAAAAAAGGCTTTCTGCAGTTTCTTGGTGATCGGACCACACTTGCCTTCGCCGATCTGGATATCATCGATCTTGGAAATCGGCGAAATCTCAGCGGCGGAACCGGTGAAGAAGACTTCATCGGCCAGATAAAGCGCCTCGCGCGGAACATTCTGCTCGATCACTTTGATGCCCATATCGGTAGCCAGCTTGATTACACTGTCGCGAGTTATGCCGGGGAGAATCGAGGCAGCAAGGGTCGGCGTAATCAAAGTGCCCTGGCGTACGAGAAATATGTTCTCAGCGGAGCCTTCCGAAACGTTGCCATTAATATCAAGAGCTATTCCTTCGACATAACCGTGATGGAGCGCTTCCATCTTAATAAGCTGACTGTTCATATAGTTGGCGCCAGACTTAGCCATCGCGGGCATTGTATTGGGAGCGATGCGATTCCACGAAGAGAAACAGACCGAAACACCATTATCCATAGCTTCCGGACCGAGATATTTCCCCCAAGGCCAGACGGCGATAGTAACATCAACCGGACAGGCTCGGGGATCAACGCCAAGGCTGTGATAACCGCGATAGACAATCGGGCGCACGTAGCAGGAGTCAAGATTGTTTTTGGTAATCAGGCTGAGGATTGCATCGTTGATCTGTTCCCTGGTGAACGGAATCTCCATCCGGTAAATCTTGGCCGAGTTGAAGAGCCGCACAGTGTGATCATCGAGACGGAAACAGGCCGGGCCTTTTTCGGTCTTGTAAGCTCGCATACCTTCAAAAACCGAGGAACCATAATGAACAACATGCGACAGGACATGAATCTTGGCATCTTCCCATTTGACCAATTCGCCGTTCATCCAGATATATTCAGTTGCTGTCATATTTAAAGACCTCCTTAATGACAATAATCGAATTCCAACGTTTGACCAAAAGTTACATAAAGTGATGACGGAATTCAAATGAAATCGCTAAAAATGTCATAGTTATCGCACAGAACTCGTCGCGCGGCTGTTCTTCGTCTGAACCAGTCAACGAACCCGGAGACAACCAGGGGCACATCCCATCGGACCCCTATTTCCGGGTCCTGGTCTCGCGTTAAGAATCGACAAAACAACCCATCACTGCGAAAATAAACCTTGCGTCGTTTGATGCCAAGCGTTATGGTTTAATGGTAGTCTATATGCAGGGACAACGTCCTGATATTCCACACTCGCACGTCCCTGGCTTTGACATCCTGTTCTAGTCTAAAAAACATATCGCAGTAACTCGTAACTGGAGGATCGGACCTATGAAGTGTGTCAAGTTTCTGGTTGTACTGGGTTTAACGGCGGTTTTGAGCGTAAGCTCAGCGTCTGGGCAAGTCTGCGGCGACATCAACGGCGATGGGGGATCCGTGGATGTTTCAGATTGGGTTTACCTCATTTACTGGCTTTATGATGGCCCTGCACCACCGTACCCGTCGTTGGCCGATATGGACGGTCGGTCGGGACTCACGATTGGCGACGTGTCTTATTTTCAGAATTATCTATTTGAATATGGTCCGCCACCGGATTGCTCTGGAGCAGGCACTTATTCTTACGCTGCTGCCGAATCTGACACCATATTCCTGCCCCGTCTCATGGGAATTCCCGAAAGCGTTGAATCTCTGGTAATTCCCATCTTTACCTCGCTGCAGACAAACACGGTCGGATTCTACGTCCCGGCCATCGAATCCGCTGAATCAAACGGAGTTTTTCGCTTCGATTCGCTATCCGTTCAAGATGGGGCCACTATGAACGAGAATTTCGGGGGAAGAACAATATGGGGTGATACCCTTATTCTCGTCGCAACCAGTCAGTACTCTAACAGCCTTATCTCCGGTGTTAAGGCATACTATAACACTCACTTCACACGAGTAGCGTCGGGTCTGGGCAACATTTCGTTCGAGGCGACTGACCGCGGTGATTCGCGTCGGTTCGCGGTTGTCAAGGATGACGGCGATCTGTACATTCCCGTAGTCCATTATCTGGATGCTATGCCTGAATTTCTGCAGGCCCCTACCGACGAGCTTACATTCGCGGCTGTCAGGTTGTTCCCCTCGAACGACTCTTACGACATTGACATCACTGCCACCAGCGGAACAATAAACTGGGAAGTCGAAACCGATGCGGATTGGCTCACGTTCAGTTCCACGGCGGGAACTACCCCCTCTACCCTGAACGTCACCGTCGGTGAGATCGATATGCCGGCTGGTATCTACACAGGCACAATCAGTCTGCATAATGTCGACGATGTTTATGGCTTCGATCAGGGAATAGATATTGGTGTTCAATTGAAGCTGATTAGCCCGCATCCGTCGATGGATGCCAATTGCGACGGCATGCTGAACATTTCCGACCTGACTTATCTGGTTAACTATCTGTACGGAATTCCGCTTGGGCCAGCCCCATGTGACCCATGTACAGGCCTATTTCCAGACGAGTGATAAATCTCCACGAAGAAACGCAAAAAAGGCGGACTTAGGTCCGCCTTTTTACTGCACTAATATCCTACTCTTACTTGACTGATTTCAGCAAATCGCGGGCAATTACCAGTCGCTGAATTTCCGATGTCCCCTCGCCGATCTCGCACAGCTTGACATCGCGCCAGATTCGTTCCGCCGAGTACTTGCCGGTCAAACAACCAACCGCACCGAGAATCGTAATGGCCTGCGAAGAAACCCGAACGCCGACATCGGCAGCCACCAGTTTACACATCGCCGACTGACGACTGAACGGCACCTTGGCGTCTTTCATGCGCGAAGTGCTGTAGATCAATTGCCGGGTCGCTTCGATCTCGGCAGCCATATCGGCCAACGTATGTCCGATACCCTGAAAATACCCAATAGGTTTGCCGAACTGCACGCGCGTGGCGGCATACTGAAGAGCACAGTCAAGTGCGCCCTGCGCCAGACCGAGAGCCATAGCCGCGATAGAGATACGGCCACCGTCGAGAGTGATAAGCATCTGCTTGAAACCATCGCCGACCTCACCCAACAAGTTCTCCGGACCGACTTTCATATCGTCAAAGTGCAGAAAAGCGGTATCCGACCCACGCAGACCAAGCTTATTTTCTTTTTTGCCGATTGAGTAGCCCTCGCAGTCCTTCTCGAAAATAAACGATGTTAT
>DAOWIM010000070.1 GCA_030640905.1 bacterium | reverse complement strand
TGCCGATCTGATGACCGATGCGAAGTTCGCTGACATTTTCGCCGATGCGAAGTACGCAGACGTCTTCACCGATGCCAAATTCGCCGACATCTTCACCGATGCTAAGTATGCTGACCTGTTTGTGGATGCAAAATTCGCTGACATCTTGTGTGACGCCAACTTCGCAGACATCTTCACCCAAACCAAGTTTGCTGACATCGCCCGTGATGCCCGCTTTTCCGACCTGATGCGAAACACGCGTTTTGCCGACCTGATGACCGATGCGAAGTTCGCTGACATGATGCGGAACGCCAAATTTGCGGACATTGCCAAGGACGCACGGTTCGCAGACATCATGGCCGATGCAAAGTACGCCGGCTTGATGGAAGAGACCAAGTTTGCCAATATCATGGTGAATACGAAATTCGCCGACCTGATGACGAACACCAAATTCGCTGATATGATGCGGAACGCCAAGTTCGCCAACATCCTCTTTGATGCCAAGTTTGCTGATATCATGATCGACGCTAAGTTTGCTGATCTGATGCGGAACACCAAATTTGCTGACATCATGGTCGACGCTCGCTTTGCGGATATGATGAAGAACGCACGGTTCGCGGACATTCTGACCGACGCCCGTTTTGCCGACATTATGCAGAACGCCAGGTTTGCAGACATCTTGGCCGATGCCCGATATGCCAACCTGATGACGAACACCAAGTTTGCCAACATCATGATAAATACCAAGTTTGCAGACATCGTCAAGGACATCCGGTTCGCAGATTTGATGACCGACACCAAGTTCCTCGCGGAGTTTGACAAGAAATAGAGCTGCGCGAATACAGACGAGTCAGGCTGATGTAAGATGTGGGAATCCAGCGCCTGACGAGAAGAAGACGCGGTAGTGGATCAACTGCCGCGTCTCCGTTTTGATATTATCGGAGGCTTACAACCAAAGTGATAAATAGACCGATCGTCCGTGCCGCCTTGTTGATGGTGGCTATTGTTGTATGCGCTGCAACGGCTCACGCCCAACTCCACTCTATTGAGACCGACAACCTCAGGCTTCTCTACAATCATGCCACACATTCGTATCTGGCACCCTATACGGTCCAGTGCTTCGAAAACACCATGAAGTTCCACGGGTCGCTCTTTGATTTCAAACCTTCGGATAAGATAACTATCCTGCTGCATGACATGAGCGACTATGCCGACGCCGGGGCCACTGTCTCACCGCGCAACGCTGTTTTTATCGCTATCGCACCGTTTAGCTACGCCTACGAGACGACTCCGGCCAACGAGCGCATCAACATGATCATGAACCACGAACTGGTACATGTTCTCATGGCTGACCGAGCCTCCGGGTGGGATCGGTTTTATCGAACGCTCTTCTCCGGCAAAGTGCGGGAGACGGCAGAGAACCCATTGTCCATTCTGTACAGCTATCTGACCACACCCCGGCGGAACGCCCCCCGCTGGTACCATGAGGGCATAGCCATTTTTATGGAAACCTGGATGGCTGGCGGACTGGGACGCACTCAGGGAGCTTACGATGAAATGGTCTTCCGGTCAATGGTCCGCGATAGTGCCCGCTTCTACGATCCCGTCGGTCTCGAATCGGAAGGCATCAAAATCGAGTTTCACGGGGGTGTAAACACCTATCTCTACGGCACCCGCTTTTTCGGCTACCTCGGGTTTCAATACGGCCCGGAAAAATTGCTGGAATGGACCGACCGTCCCGGTGGATCAAAAGCGTACTTTGGCTCGCAGTTCAAGAAAACGTACGGGATGTCGCTTGATGATGCCTGGTCCGATTGGGTTGAGTGGGAGCATCAGTTCCAGCAGGCAAATCTTGACTCGATCCGCCTTTACCCCAGAACGCCATACCGCCATCTGTCGCAGCGTGCGCTCGGTTCGGTCTCTCGTTCATTCTATGATCCGGACGCGGGGAAAATCTATGCCGCCATCAATTACCCCGGTAAGGTCGCCCACCTCGCGGAAATTGATATCGAAACCGGTGGAATCGAAAAATTGTGCGACGTCAAGGGACCGGGTATGTATTTTGTAACGTCGCTGGCTCATGATCCGTCGACGAATACACTATTCTATACAACCGACAACTACAACTGGCGTGACCTGAGAGCTATTGATATCGATACAAGAAAATCTCGAACTCTCATCAAAGATGCCAGAACCGGCGACCTGACCTTCTGTCGGGCCGACTCTTCGATCTGGGGCGTTCGGCATTACAACGGAATATCGACGCTGGTCAGAATCGAACACCCATATACCAAATGGGATCAGATGTACTCTTTCCCCTATGGTAAAGATATTTATGACCTTGACATCTCCCCCGATGGTCAACTCATAACCTCCGGTCTTGCCGAGATTAGCGGACGGCAGACGCTGATAATGATGAACGTGTCGGACTTGATCGCCGGTGATACATCATATGTAACTCTGTTTGATTTTGGAAACAGTGTCCCGGCCAATTTCATATTCTCTCCGGACAGTAAATACCTGTTCGGCTCATCGTATTACACCGGCGTCTCCAATATCTTTCGGTATGATTTCGCCGCCGACTCGATGGATGCCGTCACCAATTGCGAAACCGGCTTCTTCAGACCGATTCCGGCGTGGGATGATTCTCTTATCATCTTTCGCTACACTGGAAAGGGTTTTGTACCAGCGATTGTTCCATTTGAGCCGCTGGAAGATGTCAGCGCCACAACTTATCTGGGTTACAGAATTACCGAGAAACATCCTATCGTGCGCGACTGGATAAGCGATGTACCATCATCAATCAATCTCGATAGCGTAATTACCGATTCGGGAAGTTACCAGGCGCTGGCCAACGTACGGATGACATCGGCCTATCCGATTGTCGAAGGCTACAAAGATTTTCCAGCCTACGGCATGCGGCTGGAGTTCAGCGATCCGGTCATGATTCATAACTCGAATGTAACCGTTTCATACACACCCAACTCGCCTCTTCCCCAAGATGAGCGGTGGCACGCTAACTGGACCTATTCGTACCGTAACTGGAAGTTGAATGCGAAATACAACGGCGCCGATTTCTATGACCTGTTCGGTCCGACCAAAACAAGCCGGAAAGGAAACTCGCTGGGACTGCAATACACAAAAAACCTGATATATGATCCACCGCGCTCGATGGATTATCATATCAACATAACCGGCTACAATAACCTGGAACGGCTGCCCGATTATCAGAATATATCCGCCTCGTTTGACAAGTTCCTGACTTTTGGTTTTGATCTCAAGTATCGCAACACGACTTCGTCGATCGGCGCTGTTGATGCCGAAAAAGGAATCATATGGCAGCTTATCTCAGGAAATACATATGTCAATGACGAAGTATTCCCGCGAGCTATGGCCAATCTTGATCTTGGCACCCCATTACCGATCAATCATTCTTCGATCTGGCTGCGAACATCGGCCGGATATTCACCCGGCGACAGGAATGAACCTTGGGCCAATTTCTTCTTTGGTGGTTTTGGCAACAACTGGGTTGATCATAGAGATATAAAACGATACCGCCTGCATCACACATTCCCGGGTGTAGAGATCAATAAAATCGCCGGAACCAACTATGCGCGTGCAACTGTGGAGTGGACCCTGCCGCCTTTGCGTTTCAGGCGAGTCGGCACACCGGCCTTCTACTGGACCTCGACGCGTCTTAACTTCTTTGCCAGTGGGATTGTGACTAACATCCAGCACGAGCCAACCCGCCGCGAAGTCGGTAACGTCGGAGCACAAATGGATTTTCGCATCATGATGCTCTCCCACCTGAGGTTGACATTCTCGCTGGGTTACGCCGTTGCTTTTGAAGAGGGACGAGACGCAACCGATGAGTTCATGATCTCGTTGAATCTGTTGTGAGCTTCCTCGCCGAAACACCAATCGGTTTCCTGCCGGTACTGGCTTTCCTGACGGCGTTGATCTATCTGGACAGCTATAAGCTGGTCAAGTTGCGATCTATTGTCACTACGATCATCGTCGGTGGTATCTCCGCTGCTGTTGCCATGTTTGTAAATGTCTGGTTGCTAAACTCTTTCACTGTTGATACGACCATCTTTGCACGCTACCTGGCACCACCGATCGAAGAGATTCTCAAAGCAGCCTATATCGTCATCCTGATGAAGAGGCAACGAATCGGCTTCCCCGTTGACGGCG
>DAOWIM010000138.1 GCA_030640905.1 bacterium | reverse complement strand
TATGACCCAGCTCGCCCGCTGAATAGTTGGCTCCGCGATAGACTTTGCCGTCAAGCACTATTCCTCCACCAACTCCGGTCCCGACCGTCACACAGACAACCGATGGCGCCCCGCTTGCCGCTCCGAACCGAGTCTCGGCTAAGGCCATCGCATTGGCATCGTTATCGATCCAGACCGGAAGGTTGAGACGTTCGCGAAGATTCGCCCCAATCTCCATCCCTTTCCAACCATCGATATTTGGACAAGGTCCGATCACTGTGCCGCTGGAGAAATCAACCGCCCCCGGCGTTCCCACCCCGAGCCATTTCACTTCGTAATCTTCCTCGGCGGCATGTAGCAGGAGTTGTTCGCCGATATTGCCGATAAGATGCATCAACGGCTTCGCACCTTTGTGGGCGAGCGTTGGTCTTTGTTCCCGGTGGAGAATCTGACCGTCGTGGCCAACCAGCCCGAACTTTACATTCGTGCCACCAATATCAATCCCGGCATATACTGGTTTCTCAGACATCTATTCCATACTCAAGTCGTCTTGTTGATTCCTCCCGGTGAAACCGCACCCTGCCTTGACACTTGCGCACAACACCGGCTTTATTTGGCCCAAGTAACGAGCAGCGCACAGCACCTGTCAAGGTAAAACGAGGGGAGGGCCCTCTCCCGGAGTCATCTCGCCCGGGTGTCACCTCGAGCCCCCCGCGTCATCTTAAGCGTAGTCGAAAGATGAACATAACGAAAGGATCGCCCCCCGAAAAAAGTGATACCACCTTCCGACAAAACCTGCTATAATATCTTCTAAATGGGCTACGATCTTAGACGACATATTTGGGAGGAATAATATGGCATTCCAGTGCTCATATGAAGGTTGCAGTCACAACGGCGACCACGAGCGATCCGACGACCCAAACCTCTGTTTCTACCATGCACCAAAGGGAAAGAAGGGGGCAGATGAAGCCAAATTTAATGAGATAATTTTCAGACGCATCAGTGGCGGGCACGTAAATTTCAGAGGATTTGTTTTTCCAACCTTTATCGAATTTCCAGCCAACAATGCCATCATGAATGCCGACTTTAGCGATGCCAGATTCTATGGAAGTTCAGGCAAATCCACGAAGTTCGATGGAATAACATTCAAGGGTGGCGCCAATTTCGCCGGTGCAAAGTTTTACGATGGTGTAGCCTATTTCCGAAATTGCACCTTTGAAACAGACGTAACATTTGAAGACGCGCACTTCAACTTAACCACCTCTAAATCCGACGCTGCTGGCGGGGCAAACTTTTTAAAAGCGAAGTTCAATGGGGAAACGTCCTTCTCAGGAGCACACTTTCACGGATCGGCCATATTTGAGGACGCACATTTCTTGGGCGCCAAGACCGACTTTTCTGGAACTATAATGGAAGGGAAATTTACGAATTTTGGAGGGTCCCATCACCACAGTCAGGACCAATCCTTCGCGGGAACTGAGTTTCGAGCAGCAAACACAACCTTTAAGGGTACAATTTTCAAGAATGCACCTGCGAAATTCTCTGGCGCGCTTTTCATCGGCGTATCCGCCCGCTTCGATAAAACTGATTTCGATTCCGGTGTTGAGTTCAGACAGACCAAATTCCGAAGCTATCATGTCACGTTTCGCGAAGCGCGCTTCGCTGAGAATGTCGTTTTTGAAGACAATGAAATTGCTCACTCCCTGAAAATAGAGTCCGTCAAGCTGGAGCCAAATTGCTGGTTCAGGTTCTTAAGTCCAAATTATAAAGAATCGTATTTGCGGTCGAAGGACGCACAGTCAATCGTTCATTTCGATGGCATTTTTTTCAACCCCTTTCGCACCATATTTGAGAATATCAGATGTGAAATGGATAAGAAAGAAGGGTACCAAGTCTTCAAGGACCCGGCAATTCTCTTCCGGCACTGCAACCTCAAGGATGTTTTCTTCACAAACAGTAGTATGGAGCTCTTTTCCTTCTTCACAAGCGCATTTTATGATCAAGCCCAATTCACACGACGGCACTGGAGACCGATCAAGGAGGGAATATTCAAGTGGCTCCCTAAGTGGCACCAAAGATATGCTCCAATATTTGAAGAATTTGCCCTCGACAGGCTAGTATGGCTCCAGCACGAGGAAAGTGATAGAGCCGACAATAACGTGCCTGAACCGAGCGGCCATAGAACAGCCAGGGACTATTATCGTGAGTATGCTCTCAAAGGCGTTACGGGATATCGAGATGTTGCTCAGATATATAGAGCCTTGAAAGCTGCTATCGACGCAGAGAAAGACTATCGTGGGGCTGGCAGACTCTACTTCAATGAATTTGAGATGAAACGACTGGCATACAAAGAGCAAGACGTACAAAATCAGCGTCTGCCCTATTTGATGAAAGAACATTCAAAACAAGATTCCAGCGCTGATGACCTTCCTGACAAACGCAGTATGGGTTTTTGGCGTCGACGAGGTGCCAGCGCCAAATGGTTCATTTATAGCATTTATAAGTTCATTGCGGGATACGGGGAGAGACCTGCCTGGACTTTTCTAAGCCTCTTGCTTTCGTTGCTTTTCGTCTCGACCGTGTTTCTACATTTCGGTTTTTCATATAACGGCAAGCAAGTAGATTACGATTTTGGTCACCACGGATTCGACTTGTGGACTTGGATGTGTGATTTTGGCGCTGCGTTTATACTTGCATTGAGTCGCATTGTTCCGGCCGCATACTTCAAGGGTACCGAACCCACTACAAAGCTACTTGATATCGGCAATTGGGATTTTGTACTCAATTTGCTTAGTACAATTTGGTTGGTATTCTTAACAGTATTGTTTCTTATGGGCCTCAAGCGGCACTTCAAAAGATATTAGGACAAACGCTCTTTCAAATACGCTATCAACGAGTCTGCGGGGATGGTCTCCTGGATATCCTCCGCCTTGAGCCATTCCTCGCGGTCGGCGGTCGCTTTAGCTTTCTCGCGACCAGCCGCAAGATTCTTCACCGTGATCTCCCCCGCCTCAAATTCATTGGACCCACCGATCACCGCAAACCGAATCCCGACTTTGTCGCCGTACTTGATCTGTCGCGTCAGGTTCTTCGTGTCACCGACAAATATCTCCGAGGGAATCCCCGCCGCCCGCAAAGATTCCAGAATCTTCAGGTAGTCCGGCAAGCGCTCACGATCCATCACCGTCACCAGTACCTGCGAGGTCGCCTCTTTCATCTTGATCGCCTCCAGCGCAATAAGCGCCGCCTGCAATCGGTCAATCCCAATTGATGACCCCACCGCTGGAACCGACCGCCCGAGGAACCGATCAACGAGGTTATCGTACCGTCCGCCGGAGAAAACCGAACCATACTCGGGCAGATCGAGAAGCGTCGTTTCAAAAACCGGACCGGTATAGTAACCAAGCCCGCGCACAATAGTCAGATCAACTTCGGTCTTGGTCGTATCAATACTCATCGCCGCAAGGTATGACATTATATCACGCAGTTCCCTGATGCCTTCCTGCGAAACTTCGATACCGTCAAGCAACTCAGCCACGTTGTTCAGCGCGTCACCACCGGAGGCTGCCACATCGAGGAACTTCTCAAGCTGTGCGATCTGATTCTCGGCAAGATTGAGACCGGCAATCTTGTCGCCGGACTGGTCGGTTCGTCCCGGTCCGAGTTCCTGTACAACCGCATCTCTCCCCTGTTTTTCGAGCTTGTCGATAACGCGGAAAACATCGGGGCCAACCTCGGTCGGAATCCCGGCAAACTCGATCAGGCCGTTGAGAATCTTGCGGTCGGAAAACCGAACCTTGAAATTGTTCACACCGAGATGATCCATTGCCTTCACCATCGCCGCGATAATCTCGGCATCGGCCAGCAGGTTTTGAGTCCCTACAATATCAATGTCAAACTGCATGAACTCGCGATACCGTCCCGGACCGGGTTTATCCACCCGCCAGACATTGCCGTATTGGTAACGTCGGAACGGTAGTGGCAGATTCGGCTGCGAAGCAACATAGCGGGCCAGCGATACGGTGAATTCATACCGTAGCGCCATGCTGACATCATCAGGACCGGTAAAACCAAACAGTTCGGCCAGCGAGTCCTTCGAGTAATGCGGACCGAGCAAGGTCGCGGCAAGTTCGAGCGACGGTGTCTGCAGCGGCAGGAAACCCATCAGTTCAAAAACTTCACGCACCTTCCCCAGCATCTCCTGACGAGCGATCTCCTCGGAGGGTGAGTAGTCGCGAAATCCCTTGAGAACCTGCGGCTTGACTTTGTTGGTCTTCTTTTTTGCCATACGTGTTACCGGTTGTTCAGTCTTATCAGTTTGAGCGTCTAATTTACTCGATTTAAACCGCTTGTGAAGTTTTTTTTCTGCTCAGGTTCTGCACAAAAACAATCGGCACAAGAGGGGAGATTTGGCTCTGCCAATAATAGCGGTTGACGAATCCGCGAAAAGATGTAAATTGTCAGTATACCCGCAAATGATCCGGGGTGATCTTTGTACGCTAACAGGTGAGGTAATTATGAGTCGCAGAACTCTCTTTTCCGCTATTTTACTAATCGTATTGGTTCTGGTATTGGCCGTCAGCGGCTTTGCACGACGCGACCAAGAGAAACCGGACATTGTCGACTGGCACGACCAGAGAAAACCAGTCTTTGTAGACTGCCCTGATTCTGTCATCCGGGCCTGCGCGTTCGATACTGTTTTCGTGCAGGTGAGGGCTGAACATCCACGCTCCGAACATGCCCGGTCGATTCGATATCACCTGGTATCTGATATGGGCCAAGTCGATGCGGTTACCGGGGTATGGTCGTACAAGGAAGCGCGCTCGCGCAACCGTACATTCGAAGTAGAGATCGCGGCTTCCATTGGCAACAGCGAAATTCGCACATCGGGCGATGAAAACTGCAAATTTGAGGTCCAACTCGGACCGAGCGGTACGTTGGAAATCAAGGTAGGTGGCAAGGGCAATGGCAATGCTTTCCACGCCGAGGCTCCCGGAACAACCTCTCTACCGATACTTTTCAGCGATGCCTACAACTGTGACGTGGAGTTTGTAATTCACTCGATTCACCCGGAACCGGATGGTCGGATTTTCATCGAGGACGACGATAGCCTGTCGCTCATGTTTGAGGCTACCGCCAACGACGCAGGCAAGAAGTTCGTGGTTGACTTGCGCACATCTAATCTGCGGTTAATCGATCCGTTTATTGTTGTGTTTGACACACGCACGCCTCCTCCGGTACCGGTTTTCACTCTCTGTCCGGACTCCGACACAGTTGGCCACTGTTATGTCGTGGCCCGGTCGATCAGAGCAATTGATCCTGAATTCGCAAACTCGGCCGGTGTTACATATGAACTCATCTCCGGACCGGGCCGCGTTTATGGGCCGATCAACCATTGGATCCCTCCAAGTGGGTACTCTTTTTCACCCAAACCGGAGGATATTGGAAAGACATTCGAGATTGAGATTGCCGCTGTATACGCGGGAGTGAAAACGACGGGCGATCAGAACTGCAAGTTCACAATCACCGTCGCAGAAAACCATGCCCCTGTTTTCGCCCCTTATTTCCCGGGAGCCGATTTCAACCCATGTGGAAAGGAAATAGATGTCCGGGCACCGGGTGACATCTCTCTATGGCTTTCGGTGAAAGACACAAATACCTGTGACGTAATGGATTTCTTTATAGCCGAAACCGCGCCCGATCTACCGGGATCAATTTCATTCCACACCCATCGTAGGCGAACTGTTATAGCTACGATTGAACTTTATGAAGCAGCCGCCGGCCAATCGTATCTGGTGACAATTGGTGTGACCGACCAGATCGATACGACCTATTGCCAGTTTACGATCAACGGTATCGCGCCGCCAGAACCCGACCCGATTGAAGTCATCATTAGCTATAGTTCGAGAGTGATTCAGGGACAAGTTACTCAGGTGGACATCTCTCTCGACGGGGATCCACTCGAAATGGGTGGATTCGATTTGCTTATTAGTTACGATTATGAGGCCGTGCGCCCCGAGGGTGTCACCCCGGGAGATGCACTCTTCGGCGATGATGGCTGCAAGTGGGAGTATTTTACGTATCGCTACGGCCCAAACGGAAACTGTGGAAGCGGAGCATGTCCCTGGGGGACATTGCGGCTGGTCGGGATTGCTGAGACCAACAACGGTGACATCCACCCTGCCTGCTATACCCCGGACGCCTTACCGGCGACACTGTTTACTATCGATTTCCTCGTCAGCAATGACCGCACGCTGGAGTGCACGTTTGTACCGATTCAATTTGTGTGGTATGACTGCGGGGATAACGCTTTCACTTCAAAAGGTGGAGATTCCCTCTACATCTCTCAGAACGTTTACGACCGATACAGCGTCGATGAGCCGGAACGGTTCATCGATATCACATCGCCCAATCACCCCGACGGCTACCCGACCTACTTCGGTGCGCAGGACTCCGACTGCTTCGTTGGGGAACTCAGACGCCAACCAGTCCGACAGATCGATTTTTACAACGGAGGCATTCATGTCGCTTGCATGGATTCTATCGATGCCCGGGGCGATATCAATCTAAACGAGATTTCGTATGAAATCCACGACGCCCTCCTGTTTGCGCGCTCCTTTGTCGAGTGTGAACTCACTGATGTCTTCACTATCAATTACGAGGGACAAATAGCCGTCAGCGACATCAACAATAACAACATACCGTTGGAACTGGAAGATTTCACGCTGATGCTGCGAGTAGTGTTTGGCGATTACCTTCCTTATACGCCGCCTTGTTCCCCCTCGACCGATACCGCCTTCTTTACACCCACCGCAGACCAGATTGACGTCAACTTCACCAGCACCGATTCATTGGGTGCAGTTCTTCTTTCGGTGGAAGGTGATATCGAGCCGGTCCTAGAAGCGCCCGGCCTGAACATGATACACC
>DAOWIM010000073.1 GCA_030640905.1 bacterium | reverse complement strand
GGCGCCGCGAAGAAATGCTCAATCGAAGCAGCCCGCATCTGCTACGAAGCGGCCCTCGCCGCCGGAGCGCCAGAGAATTGTATCCAGTGGATCAGACGTTCAACCGAAGAACAGACGATGCAGTTCATGGCCCATCGCAAGACCGCGTTGGTGCTGGCCACCGGATCGGTCGGTCTGGTTCGTGCGGCGTTCAGTTCGGGCAACCCGGCAATCGGAGTCGGCCCCGGTAACGTGCCGGTTTTTATCGGCAAAAGTGCCGATGTACCATTTGCGGTCGAACAGATATTCAAGTCCAAGACATTCGACCATGGAACAGTCTGCGCAAGTGAGCAATCGGTTGTTGTTCGTGAATGTCACTATGAACAATCGAAACAACTCTTCAAAGAGGGGGGCGCACATTTTCTGAGCGAAGAGGAGATCCGAAAGCTCGAACCGGTGGCCTTCAATATGACCAACCTGGTGATGAATCCAGAGGTCATCGGTCAGCCACCAACCAGGATCGCACAGTTGGCCGGATTTGAAGTCCCCGCTGACACAACTTTGCTGATTGCCGAACTCGACGAGATCGGTCTGGAAGCGCCACTCTCTATGGAGATACTTGCCCCGATCCTGGCTTTCTATCACGCCAAAGGATTTAAGCATGCCATCGAACTTTGCCGCCACATCAATGTCAACGGCGGCCTCGGACATACGGTCAGCATTTTCTCACAGGACATCGATAAGATTGACTACTTTGCCTCGGTGATGAACGCCGGTCGCATTTTGGTCAATCAACCGGCCTCGCAGGGCGCACTGGGCGGGACGTATAACTCGCTGTCACCTTCGATGACCCTCGCATGCGGGTCGGGTGGCAAGAACATCACCACTGACAACATCACGGCCAGCCATCTGCTCAACATCCAGCGCGTTGCAAGGCGCAAAGTCGATCGTCATATCGAATCACCTCATATTGAACGGTATTTCGACGAATCGATTGATGCTGACGCAATAGATTGACGTCAGACTTTCAATTGCCCGATTTGGTTCCGGAACCTGGTAATCCTCGTTTCTCCAGATAGCACTGGTGATATTCCTCGGCGCGGTAGAATGTAACCGCGGGAACGATCTCCGTTACTATCTCCCTGTCGAGGCCGCCGTGCCTGATCAGTTTATCAAGCGAGGCCAGTGCCGCTTTTTCCTGTGAGTCATCGTGATAGAAAATCACCGACCGATACTGACTACCGATATCGGGCCCCTGACGGTTTATCGTGGTTGGGTCATGGCAATCCCAGAAGATCTCCAGAAGCTGCTCAAACGATACGATCGACGGATCGAACTTGATACGCACCACCTCGGCATGGTCGGTTGTATCGGAGCATACCTGCTCGTACGAGGGATTTTCCGTCGTGCCACCGGCATAACCGACCTCTGTGTCAACAACGCCATCAACCTCCCGGAACGCAGCCTCAACGCCCCAAAAACATCCAGCCCCAAACATTGCAATACTAATCATTCGTTGTTCCTCAACACGGTCACGCCTGTTGAACTGCGTTTGCCTACCATAAGAACCTCATCTCATCTATCTAACCAAATTTACCCACCTTTGTGCCCGTATATCGGAGAGTCGGTAATTCTGTATGGATTACAGAACTGCCAGCGACTAACATGCGCTTACATAATGTTACGAAAATGTGATTGGCAAGACACTACGATCAGATTAACTTGTAGCAATGACTGAACTGCAAATTTTCATATTAATGGAGGAATAATCCGATGGCTAACAATAGTATCTGTCACATCGAAATCTGCGCCAGGGATGCCGTCAAAGCCGGCGAGTTCTACAACGGCGTATTTGGCTGGAAGCTCAATCTGGACATGGGCGAGGACTATATTTTCTGGCAGCCCGAAAGCGGTCCGGGCGGCGGCCTGATGAAATCGGCGGACTTCACCCCCGGTACCGGCGTGGTGATGTATGTTGAGGTCGATGATATCGAAGCTTATCTAAAAAAAGCAGAAGAACTCGGCGGCAAGCAGGACGCGCCCAAAACCGAAATTCCGACTATCGGCTGGTACGGTCGGTTTGCCGATCCCGACGGCAACATAATCGGCCTGTTCACTGGCATGCAGAGCTAAGAGACATTACACAAACGGCCCGTCAATCGGCGGGCCGTTTCTCTATTCTACTGAAATGCGTTGGTCGGATGATCAGTAGTGATCGGTCACTCATCTGAACCAAGGGCCAAGGCAAAACCGCAGAATATTCAACAAATAATCTCCAGAAACAGCGGTGCGGTCAGATCGACCCGTGTCAGCTCCACGATAATCCGCTCCATTTTTGTACTTGGAATTATTCAGATATGTTGTATATTTTTTAGTATCGTAGCCGGTATGTATGGCGGCGGCGATCCCGTTCTTCCTCGCTACGACCGTCACGATCCAGCTCGGTTCCGATTGCAGATGCAGCTTGTACTCAAAGCTGCCAGAATAGATTACAATACGGTATAATCGGAGGAGAACCTCATGAAATCAATCTTCAGATATTTTAGCGTAGTGCTGGCGGCGCTACTTTTGTGCTCTGCATCCACCCGCGCTCAATGCCCGGATTATTTCATCTTTGACGACAGCAAAACCATAAACAACTACAACCACGCGGTTGACGGTATCGGAGATATCAATCACGACGGTTACGATGACATAATCTACGTCACAGAGAATTCTGTCGTTATTCGCTCCGGCCAGACCGGTGAGATTCTCCGCACTATTATTCAGGGATCTTCGCCTGTTGCAGGAGTCGGAGACATAAACAAGGACGGCTACGATGACTATGTTGCGGGGGGAAACTGCGGCTCCGCCTGTATCGTCCTGTACTCTGGGATTGACGGTGCCCAGATCCACGAATTGCCCTATGGCCGGTCGGTGGCCGGCGCCGGCGATATCAACAACGACGGCGTTCTCGATATCATCGTGGGAGACCCGTACAGGACTTGCTGGGTTGACGGCAACCAGAGACAGCACGCCCGAGTCTATGTGATCTCCGGTGCAAGTGGAAACCCGCTGATTACCCTGGAAAGGCCATGCTCACAATTTGGCAGTGACGGATTTGGTGCCTCAGTGGCCGGCATGGGTGATCTGAACGGTGATGGTCATGATGATGTGGCCATCGGCACCCCTGGCTGCGACCGGGGTGGAACCAATCAGGGGCAGGTTATCGTCTATTCCGGTGCAGGTCTGGATGTCGATATACTGGACACAATATATGAATGGCGCGGCAATTACGACAACGATGCTTTCGGCGCCATCATCGCTAACGCCGGCGATGTCAATAACGATGGACGCGACGATATCATCATTGGCCGACCAGAGAGCAGCAGCCAGGCAAGAGTTCTGGATTC
Organism: bacterium; assembly: GCA_030640905.1. GTDB lineage: Bacteria > Zixibacteria > MSB-5A5 > GN15 > FEB-12 > DAOUUR01. The sequence goes on along the minus strand of DAOWIM010000073.1, from coordinate 2,148 downwards.
GGCCTGGGTCTATTCCGGTACGGGTGGCTTGCTGTACGGTCTCAGCGACGGCGGCGACCACTCGGACCGATTCGGATTAGCGGTCGACGGCGTGGGTGATATTAACCACGACGGTTACGACGACTTCGCCGTCGGTGCTTTCCGCACCGGCAATAATTATGGAAAGATCTACATCTACTCGGGTCAGGACGGCTCGCTGTTGGATATCCAGCAGGGACTCAGCACCGCTTACTCTCTCGGACGCTGCCTTGCCGGTGTGGGAGATATTAACAATGACGGCGTGCCCGACATTGCGGCCACTGCTTACATGAAGCCAAAGCTGCATGTCTTTACGTGTATTTACCAGAGCCCGGAATGTCAGGCCGATGGCGGCAACGACAGCGACGGCCGGGGTAATATGTGTGATAACTGCCCCGATGATTACAACGTCGACCAGCTTGACTCCGACCACGATGGTATTGGCGACGTCTGTGATGAGTGCACCGATATCGACTGGGACGGTTACGGTAATCCGGGCTTCGCGGCCAATACCTGTGTTGAAGATAATTGCCCCGACATCAACAACGCCGATCAAGCCGATGGCGATAGTGATGGTACCGGCGATGTCTGTGACAATTGCCCCGATGATTACAACGCCGACCAGGCCGACCCGGATGGCGACGGCGTGGGTACGGAGTGCGATAACTGCCCGGAGAACTCGAACGAAACGCAACAGGATGGCGACAGTGACGGTGTCGGCGACCTTTGCGACAACTGTCCGAATGACGCCAACGAAGATCAGGCTAATCGAGACGATGATAACTACGGCGATATCTGCGACAACTGCCCCGACGTTCCGGGTGGTCAGTGGGATTTTGATAACGACGGCATCGGTGACATTTGTGATGAATGCGTCGATACCGATGGTGACGGCTATGGCACGCAGAATGGTTTTGATGCCCAGACCTGCGAGACTGACAACTGTGAGGACATAAACAATTCCGCCATTACAATATACAATCCCGACCAGTCTGATGTTGACGGCGATGGTTTCGGCGACGTCTGTGACAATTGTCCTGACGCCTACAACCCCTCTCAGGAAGACCGTAATTATGACGGGAGGGGTGACAGTTGCGTTACGTTTGTCACGGTCCCCGAAGGCTATGACGTCGAAGTTGACATGGGCGAAGGAGTGGTCATAACCTTTGAGGAAATCCTTTGGGAGGGCGAGGCGGAGATTTTCATTACCGACAACGATCCTCCGGTAAGCGGTGCCTTCTCACTCCTGCCCGGCATGGGTGCCACCGTTTTCAACCTTGATTACTTGGGTTATGGTGAAGGCAGTTACACGATCTGTATTGACTACGATGATACCGGAATGGATGCCGAGACCGAAGCAAATGTTGCACTCTGGCATTTCGGATATCACGGTGACTGGCCTGACACAACCAGTTCCTGGTTGGATATCACCACCAGTCTGGACACTGCAAGCAACATTGTTTGCGGCATAACCGACGATCTTTCGCCGTTCGCGGTTGGTATCCCCGGCTGCTGCTCTAATATCCGGGGCAACGCTAACGCCGATGCCGAGGACAAGGTGAACATAGGCGACATTACCTATCTGATCGAATATATGTTTGGAATACCGCCCGGCCCGGAACCACCCTGCCGCGACGAGGGTAACGCTAATGGCGACGCCGAAGACAAAATCAATATCGGCGATATCACATACTTGATAGACTACCTCTTCGGCATCCCCACCGGCCCGGCCCCACCGGCCTGCCCGTAGAACGGGCTTATGGGTCCGCTGCCGGCGTCAATATCGGGTATAATCCCTGCCCAGACCTGCTCGCATTGAATGCAACCCAACCCAATGCGAAAAGGTTGTCAGGCTCATTTGTTTACACTATATTAAGTGATTAGCCTTATTGCTGTGCGTATGAGCAGATTAGACTGAGAATATTCGTTTTGACCTTAGGAGGTGAGCTTGGGTAAGCCAGCCGCTCGAATGGGCGACCAAACAGCTCATGGCGGAGTTATCGTAGGCGGAGCGCCGACCGTCCTAATCGGTGGAAAACCGGCCGCCCGCATGGGCGATATGCACACCTGCCCGATGGTCAATCCGGCCCCCGTTCCTCCCCCACATGTTGGCGCAGCGATTGTAATGGG
>DAOWIM010000002.1 GCA_030640905.1 bacterium | reverse complement strand
GCCAGAGCTTTGAGAATGATTTTATCAAAATCCTTACTGAGACTGGAGTTAATCTCAGAAGGCATCTTGAAATGTCCCAGCGGTTTCTTGCCGACCAGGATTTCATAGATGATAATGCCCATCGCGTATATATCGGTGGTTTGATCGACGTTAGTGGAACTCAACTTCTGCTCCGGTGACATGTATGCCATCGTACCCATGACCACATCGGACGCTGTCATCTCGTGGTCGGGCGTGCCAACAATCTGGGCAATACCAAAATCGGCCACCAGTGCATTGCCCTGACGATCAACAAGGATGTTGGCCGGTTTGATGTCGCGATGAATCACACCGTTCTTGTGAGCATAGTCCAACGCCTTCAGTGACTGAACCACCATCTCCAACTTTGTATTCAGAGGAATCTGGACTGAATCAATGACCTCGCGTAAAGACGAGCCATCGATGTAGTCCATAACGAAATAATACCGGTCGCCGGCTACACCACGGTCGATGACATGGACGATGTTGGGATGGTTAAGTTTGGCGACAACCAGTGATTCCCGCTCGAAGCGTCGGACGATCTCCGGATCGTTGGTCAGTTTCGAGGAAAGCATCTTGATGGCGACGTCACGGTTGAGCGACTCCTGGCAAGCCTTGAAAATAACCGCAATGCCACCCTGACCGATTCGTCCGGTAATGACGTAATCGCCGATTCTGACTTCTTTTTGGTCTTGAACAGCTTGACTCATAGTTGCCAATACAAAAAAACAGGGACAGAACCGTTAGTAGCTCTATCCCTGTAATGATCGGCAACTATTCAGAAAATGTTTATTTGACCAGGATCATCTTTCTGGTCAGGGATTCCTTGCCATAGGAGAGGCGGTAGAAATAGATACCGCTGGGCTGGTCAGTACCGTCAAATTCGACCCGATGAACACCGGCGGGCATCTGGCGGTCAGTCAGGACAGTCACAGTCTGACCCAGAACGTTGAAAACGGCCAGCTTGACTTGAGAGGATTGGGGGAGAGCAAATTCAATGATGGTTGACGGGTTGAACGGATTGGGGTAGTTCTGACTGAGCTGGAAATCGCCCGGCAGGCCTGGCTCCGGGTTGTCATCAGCCGATAGTGAGCCGCTGACAAGGATATCACCGGGGACCCAGGCGGGTAGATAGAAATAGGTGCCTAGGGTATTAGAGAACCTAATTCGGATCCAATGATGGACTTCGGGCGGACCGGAGGAAATAATCGAGTCAATATTGATCGAATCAATCGGCAGATGTCCTTCGGGAGCGACTGGATCAATTGAGAAATAGATTTTAGCGAGAATACCACTGGGGGCGGAAAAAGTCGGAATTGGAGTCTGGATGCTGGGAATATAATAGATTAGAACTGTTCGCTCGGTCTCATTAATTTGGGCCCCACCGCTGGTTTCGGCTGGTTTCAGGGTGCCGACAAATGATACAGAGTCAATAGTCAGGTACGGGTTGGAGTATTTCAGCGGGATCTCAATGCCCGAGATTGCTTGGTCGTTATTGGTCAGACGCACATTCATTACAATCTGTGAACCGGGGCTTGCTTCAACCGAATCACAGATTACTACGCCGGAATAGGAGACCGGGATGGCCATTGCGGCGGAGGCCGCCAGAATGCTGACTACTACTACTGAGATCAACTTTATCAGTCTTAACATAATTATCACCCTTTCAAATAATTGTCGAACCACCTTCGAGGGACTATTTTCGCAAAGGGTGTGCCGTAGTCGGCGAAAATAATCAGCACTCTCCTGAAGGCTCGATAGACCCGGCATCTTCCGGCTAATCGGCTGACAGGCAAGGGCGTAGAGCAGTTAACTCGGGACGAGATGTGATCGGTACTGCCGAAAAGATGTCCTCCGGTTGCAGGCAAGTACATGCAGCGGAGTGCCTAAGTCGTAATTCGATGCATCTAAATTGAATATAATGATTCCAGCCGCGAAGGCAAGCGAAAGTTGCTATTGGGACGTAAAGGTTTACAGGGAGCCAAAGCGCGTCTCATACAACCGCCATTGGATTGCATCGGCGTGCTTTGTCATAATGGCTTTGAAATCGGGGTGGAGCACGGCCTTTTTATAATCCGGATCGACAAGCAGCAGGCCGAGCCCCGTATGCCTATTTGGCATCGACAGCAGCGAATCGAAATAGGCTACCTGTGTTTTAGTGTCGCCAAGCAGTGCAAAGATGTCAGGATAGAATGTGAATAGATCAGAATGAGTCAAAGCATCCTTGTCCGGAGGTATCAGCTCCAGCGCTTTGTTCATATGCTCAATGGCCAGCTCGCGCTCACCCAATCCGGCAAACATCCGCGCATACGATCTGTTGAGATCGGCATCCGTTCTTAACCGTTCCACATCTCGGTCATACTGATTTCGCATATGACGAAAATGAATTCGCGAGGAGTCGATCTTTCCCATTCTGAAATAGGTCATTCCCAGCCCGTAATGATAATTGAGAGAATCACGCGGTGGCATGGTGATGACATCGGTAGCCTGGGCATAACCTTCCTCCAGATTGGTAATCCAGTCCAGAAGGATAGTCCACCGGGTCGAGTCAATGAACCCTTCCGATTGCCGGACTACCGCCCTTGCTTTTTCAAAATCACCCTGCCACATCAGATACAAGCGGAACAGCACACTATTGGCCTCCCAGTAACTGGGGCTCAGGTCAATAGCGTCTTTAAGCAGCGTCTCTGCTTCCTCGTAGCGGTGCATGTAGAAGCAGTTGGCGGCGAGATCCAGCTTGTACCATTCAGCTTTTGGCTCCAGTTCAACGATGCGTGCCATATAGTCATACGCTTCCTGCCATCGCCCCATTCTGCGCAGACAGTGGTGAGCACAGGCCAGATAGTCAACATGGTTCTTGTCCCCGCGATATGCCTTCTCGTAGTAATAGAGCGCACTATCATGGTTCTTCTCACAGAAGTAATAATAGCGTGCCAGAGGCCAATTACTGACCCAGACGTGTTCGCTAAGTTCGCCCGCCCGCTCCGCCAACCGCTTACTCAAAGACTTTATTGAATCGGATAGTTCGAATCCAAAGTGGTACAGCCTTCCGTTTATCGATGCCATGTTGGCATAAGGGAGCGCAAAATTGGAGTCCAGTTCGAGAGCTTTGTTGAGTAGTGCCAGTCCGGTGCGCAACGCTCTTTCGCCATAACCGCCGTAGCGGAAAGCTTCCTTGCGTCCCCTGATATAGTAATCCCAGGCATCTTCGCTCTCAGTCCAACGCTCCCACACCTCTTCTTTTTCAGCATCGAGCAGGATAACGTCCATCTGCTCAGCCACGCGTTCTGCAATTCTGGATTGAACGGAGAACACTTCGGTCATGACTGTGTCGTAGGTTTGGCTCCAGATTACGCGGTCTTCAGTGACGTTGATAAGCTGTGTTGTCAACCGTACATGGCGGGTGCCGTCAGAACCTATCTGGTAACGGGTGGAGGCATCGAGCACGTACTCGACGCCCAACTCCTTACCGATACTCTTGATATCTTCGCCCGCCTCTTTCATCTTGGCGGCGCTAATGCGTGAGACTACCGACAGACCGCTTATACTGGACAGACGCGAAATGACTTCATCGGTTATGCCGCTGGCGAAATAGGCCTGATCCTCATCGCCAAGGTTGTCAAACGGTAGTACAACGAGGCGCTTAGGGCCATCAGCCGTCGCCTCATCCCCGGACAGATACGAGTATCCGTAATACCCTGCGACGGCAGCAACGGCTACGGTAGCGGCCGTGGCCACCAAGACGACAAATCTGCTCTTTTTGGGGCGCCGCGATGGAGTTGTGAGTCGTCGCAGGTCGGCCAGCATGCCCGAAGCTGTTTGATAACGGGTCTCAGCTTTCTTGCTCAGGGCCTTATCGACGATCTGCTGAAGTCCGTCACTGACGCCCGACTTGTAGCGCGACAGCGGCTCAGGAGTATCGTGGATGATCGCGTTGATCGTGGCCGCATCGTACTCCTCTTTAAACGGCAACTTACCGGTTATCATCTCATAAAGGACAACGCCTAAACTGAACAGATCAGACCGCAAATCAACTGCTTCCCCGCACGCCTGCTCTGGCGACATATAGTTGATGGTGCCAAGGGTCGAATCCGTTTTGGTGAGTTTCTTCGTGCCCTTCACCGCCGCCAGCCCGAAGTCTAACAGCCGAAGGCGGCCTTTGGAATCGATCACGATATTGCCCGGCTTGATATCCCGGTGAACGATATCGGCGTTGTGGGCCTCCTGCAGCCCTTCGCACATCTGGATAGCCAGGTCGATGATCTTGTTAACGCCCATCTCCTTCTCATCGATCAGATCGTGCAGAGGACGGCCCGCGACATGCTCCATCGAAAAGAACGGCTGCCCCTTAGACTCCGACACTT
>DAOWIM010000258.1 GCA_030640905.1 bacterium | reverse complement strand
TGAGAATCTTCGATCTGCTCAAGGAAGACCTCGATTTCATCGCCCACGGCAATGTTAACCGGTGTCGGGAACTCGGAGATCGGGATAATTCCCTCCGACTTGAACCCTACATCGACAATGACATCGCTCCGGGAAACACCCAGAACAGTTCCGGCCACCACTTCACCTTCTTTGATCGCTTTGATCGTCGAATCATACATCTCGACCATCGCCTCGTAGTCGCTGCGGTCATAGACAACACCCGCGACATCGGTGATTTTCATCGATTCAACTTCGGGTAGTTCCTCGATGACCGGTATGGACGATCGGACTTTTGCTTTTTCGATCATCCGTTTGTGACGAGAAGTCAACTGCTTCTCTTGTTTGACCTGCTTCTTCTCAACCTTCTTTGCGGTGGAAACAGCGGCCCCGCCTTTGACCAATTTTGTTTTGGTCTTTTTCGACTTCTTACTGGAAGTCGCTTTGCGCTTTGATGTTTTTACTGGAGCTACGCCAGTGATCTTTGTATCAGCCATGTCAGGTTGGCTAACCTCCTTGCATTTCCGACGGCTTTGGATTTTCCCGAAAAGGGAAGACCATCAGATAGACTTCTTGAGGAAACCTCGTGGGTACTCCAAGACAGTCTTTCTATATAGCAAAATCCGAAAAAAGCACAAGACCTTTCTGCTCTCTCCGACAAGAAATATGTTCGGCAGGTTATCCCCTTTACTTGACACTATTTACGTTGTCTCGAAGCTGCCCGATCCGCTCCATAACCGCCTCGGCGATTGCGATGTATCCGGACTTATCGGCAGGGTGTGACCTCACCCAGTCGACCGAAAATGGCTCACCGTACGAAATCCTTCCTCTGGATTTCCCCAGAATGCAGTCGCGCGGTCGATCAAAACCGGAGATAAAGACCGGCACGATCGGGCAATCCGCCCTGAGTGCGATCATACCAACACCCGGCTTGGGCTTCAGGAAATCACCGGTTCGGGAACGAGTTCCTTCGGGGAAAACGACCAGACCGTTGCCGTTGCATACCGCCTCCACTGCCATATCGAGAGCAGCCCGATCGACCGTACCTCGTCTCACCGGCAGAGTATTTACCTTGCGCAGGATCGCCCCGATAATCGGCTGCTTGAACAGCTCGCGCTTTCCAAAATAATACATGTTCCGCGATATGTAGCTCCCCACCAGCGGCGGATCGTAGTATGATATGTGGTTACTGGCAAGGATGAAGCCACCGGCAGTCGGCAGAAATTCGCGACCGGTAACCTTAGATCGAAATATCAGCGCCGAGGTCAGACGAGCTGCCAACCAACCAAGGCGATAAATCAGTCTCATGATTACTTTACGACTTCGCGAAAGAGCGCAATGATGTGATCGATCTGCCCTTCAATCGTCATATTGGTGGTGTCAACGACAATCACGCCCCGTGTCCGCGTCAGGGGAGAATGTTCCCTCGAAGAATCAAACTTGTCCCGACGTTCGATATCAGCCTTTTGCTCCTCCAGATTGGTGGAGACACCTATCCGGGCAAGATCAAGAAGCCGCCGCTGCGCCCTCTCCTCTACCGAGGCATCAAGATACACTTTCAGGTCGGCGTCGGGGAAAACGACCGAAGTAGTGTCACGTCCTTCGGCAACAATCGAGCCATTCTTGCCCAGCTCTTTTTGCTTGGCCACCATCGCCTGCCGCACACCGAGGTGAGCGGAAACTTCCGAGACATGCAGGTTCACCTCGGGGCTTCGAATCGGATCTGTTACATCCTCACCGTTTATCAAAACACGGTTGAAATCTTCCTGGGTCTTAAATTCAATCGGTAACTTCTCGGCCAGGACTTTCAGTTTGCCGCCGTCGGAAGGTGCGATATCGTAACGGAGGGCAAAAAGGGTGAGGGCTCGATACATCGCGCCGGTATCAAGAAACCGGTAGCCGAGTCGTGCGGCAAGCAGACGGGCGGTAGTCGATTTGCCCGACCCCGCCGGACCGTCAATCGCGATTGTCTTTCCCTTGAATTTGGAAAGATTGATTTTCATCTCAGTCATTGCCGGAATAATGCGAATATACCGAGAGAACGCAATTGGAAATTTTTGTGGTTGCTACCGGGTAAGAAAAAGGGCGATGTCTGGTCACCACCGCCCTGAACTACGGGATTGAACAAAAAGATCAGAAATAGTCAATCGAGAACGAGGAAAGCTCCTCGTTGAGATCAACCTCAAACTTCGGCTCCAGCGTGTCGTACCCCTCGTTGACAAAACCACCATCGAGGCGAATCAAACCGATCCTCTTAAGATAGCCGGAATAATCATCTCCCAGAATCTTCAGTCCCGTATTTGTTGGAATGCGAAGGCGGAGGTCGGAATCAGTACCGTCAATCACGATCATGACATTCTTCTCCAGGACTCCGAGCTTCAGGTAAATCGACGCATCGTCGGCATCCAACTTGAGACTCCGCAACGGCGTAGTCGAGAGATTCATATGAAGATCAGCATCGTTGCCGTAGCACTCCAGATCAACCGGAACCTGATCGGAGAACTTCAGATACCAGTCCTGCGGGTCACCGGTCTCAATCTTAATTACCCCTCCCAGGATATTACCAAACCTTGAAGCCAGCTTCACTCTGAGCCGGTCACCGACATACTTATAGTCGATCCGCGGCTTGCGGGTGAATTGGTCAAACCGGCCATAGATCAGATCATCACCGGAGTCCCGAATCGTCAGATCGGTATTGTCCATATCGAGAATGGCCGTTATCCCTTTGATATCCGCGTTGTGCCTCTCTCGGAACGTACTCTCCGAAAAGAAACTGCTGGAAGTGCTGCCATAGCTACCGGCAAAAGCGATATAGAATCCGCCCACGAAGAGAGCAACCGTGCTCAGGTATGAGATCACCCGCGCCCTTGAGCGTACGAAGATTTTTTCGATCCCGATAGCAATCAGCACCACCGGCGAATACATCAACAGATCGCCAAAGAAATTGTCATTGAAGACTTCAGCGTTAAACAACAAGAGGAGAATGCCTATCTGAACCAGGATCATTCCCCATCGGAATCTGGCAGGTGTCATTGTATGGCGCTCCCGTTTTCGGGTTCGGCTTGTTTGTGACTGCTATTTGCCTTGTGATGGTTGCCACGTCGGAAAATCAGAAAAAGACCAATAAGGATGAAAACCGCCGGCCACAATTCATCAAAATCGAACCAGTACCAGTGCTCGTGTACCAGCAGGAGCGCACCGATAGCTACGAGTACCAAACCGGGCAGGTACTTGTGCCATGGCGGACGCGGTTGCGGCGGCTCGACAGAAACAGCAACCTGCGGGGTTGCCTTGGTTACCATTTCATCCTCTCTTTTGGGGATAATGATCCAGGCGACAATATAAGCCGGCAACCCCACTCCGTACCCTGCAATGATCAAAAGCACCGCGATGATGCGGATCAGAACCGGATCGATATCAAAATAGTCGCCCAGCCCCCCCACATACTCCACCTATGACCTTGTCAGTGGATGAGCGATATAGTTTCTTGTGCATATCGGACTCCTTTGCTTTAAGAAATCATCAACTCCTGGCTAAACTATACGAGGATCAGGACAAAAAGTTTGATCCTTCCCCGATTTCCAGCCAGCCCCCGGAGCCATTGCTCACTCTGATGATTCCCCCAACTCGTCCAGATAATCCTCGACCAGAGCGGGGAACCGGGCATCTTCATCCTTGAGATACTGTTTTAAAAAGCTCACAGCCACAACTCGTTCATCAGGATCGTCAGTGTTCAACGCGATCTGATACCAGGCCCGCAGGAGCAACTCTTCACTTGAAACCGTGTCCGAATCATCGGCGGTTCGTTGTCGGCTCGCTTTCGATTTGGCTGCATCGGCATTGAAAGCCACCGCCATATCGGGGGCAACCTGCGGATATGCCTCCGAATTCTGGTCACGAATTTCGCGCCACTCGGTCAGGGAAGTATCTGCCGATTGATCAGTACCGGCTCTCTCTGTTAAAAGTGTTTCCGAACTCAGCGCGAAATCAAGTACGTCACGTTCGCCCCGCACCTTCATGGCCTTGTCCGGTTGCGCAGCGACTTCAGCTACTTCGGATTCGACCACACCCTGTGAGCCTTCAACTTCTGCCAGATCGGAACTGGTCGCCTGATCGGCTGGCGGCATCGCTGCTGGCTTGATCGCGACCGGCTCGATCCCTTGTATGCTCACAACAACTGCATCGTCGACGTATAGCCGGTCCGGCTCCATTGCTACCGGCGGTCCTTTTTTGTCGGCCGCACTCTTCTCTACTACAACCTCTTTCTTGTCCAAAACCCCTTTCCCATCCGAAACGCCACGTGAGGCAACCGGCATATCTGAGCGAACTTCATCAATCTCAACATCCACCAATTCCACCGGTTGCTCCGGAGATGCAAGTTCAACGTCAGGGGCTGAGTCAACCGTGGGCGCAGGCACAACCTGGGTTACAGGCACAACCTTGGTTGCAGGCATTGCCGGAGCCTTCATCACGGGTTTATCCATCGGGGGAGTATCGGAAAAATCGCTCAAGATATCTGACTCATGAAGCGCGATGTATCCAATAATCAAGAATGACGCCGCCACTGCCGCGATTCTCATCCCAAAAGTACCGAATCGCGAGCGTCGGATATCGGTAACTTTCTCCTCCGACGATTCTGCAATCCGCTGCTCGATTCGCTGTGCCGATTTCTCCCAGTACTCCTCACCGTCCAGTTGGCTTTGCTCGTCAACCATCCGGTCAAGTTTCTCAAAATCGGCCAGCGCTCTGCGGCACTCCTCACACTCCTCCAGGTGTCGCCTGATTAACTCCAACTCCTGCCCGGGCAGGTAGCCATCATGGTAGGCCGAAATCCGGTCTGCAAAATACGAGTGTTCGGTCACAGCAAATCCTTCAGAGCTTCAAGCAACATCCGTCTGGCCCGAAACAGCCTTGAGTCAACTGTCCCCGGCGGGATTTTCAGATAACTTGCGATCTGTGCGTAGTCCATATCTTCCAAATGCCTCAATGTAAAAACCGACCGGTACTTAACCGGCAGCGCCATCAGCGCCTCATAGAATCTCCTGCCCGACTCGCGGTCAAGCAGACCATCCAGCGGCCCCAGATCGGTCGAGCGGGGATCAAATCCTTTTTCCTGAAGATTCTCAAGCGACTCCTTCTTCTCTTCGCGACTGAGCTGATTGTACGCCAGGTTGCGGGCTATCGTCGACAACCAGGGATAGAAAGCAAACTCGGTTCGGAAAGTGCCCAAAGCCTTGTGCGCTTTGACGAACGCTTCTTGGACAACATCCTCCGCGGCGTCGAACGACCCAAGCAGTCCATAGATATACCGAAACAGTTTTTTCTGATGTCGGCGAATCAGCAGCCCAAACGCCTTTTGGTCACCGGCCTGGGCAGCTTCCACCAACTGCCGCTCAGTCTGATCCGTTCTCTTCGGTATTACCCGACCCGACGCCTTTTCTTCCCTCTCATCGTTCATATTTCGGCTGCAATCTTACGGTCTCATTCCCCGACCGCCGCTTCCCTGAACCAGTTGAATCATCAGCATCTCCACCAGCGTTTCCTGCTTTTTCACTTTACCCTTCAGAAGGTCTGCGTGGGTCTCGGCGATCTGAATGATTATCTGTTCAAGTTGGATGTTATCGTAACGGGAGCCCTGCCGACGTAAACGATTGAGGATAAACGGGAAATTGCGATTCCCGAGAGCGCGTTTGCCATTTTTAACCAGATAGAGCGATGTAAAATGCTGCTGGAGCAAGGTTGTTAACGTAACCGGACTGTGTCCTTCGGCAACCAGCCCATTGAGCGTCTTGAGCACATCACCAACATCACCGGCCACCACTTTGTCGGCCAGTTCAAAAATATTGTGGACCTCATGCCCGCTGCAAACTCTCTCAACATCGCTAACTTCGATCACACCGCCATTCGCTTTGTAGTTGAGCAGCTTGTTGACTTCACCCTCCAGCCCGCCACCGTCCCCGGCAATCAGGGCAATCAGCAATTTGAGCGCTGCCGGTTCAATCTCAATACCGGCTTTTTTCAACCGACCGCTTGCCCGACGGCTGACCTCACCCTCGTTGAGACGATCAAACTGAACCACTTCGACCGCGGCATCAAGGTTTTTGAGAAGAGCCGATTTCTTCTTGGGAGCGCGGACCGATGGTGACTTGAAAATCACAACCCTGTTGACATCGGGTGGAGAAAGCAGCCCTAAAATCCTCACCACTTCTTTGGGTGAGTAGCTCTGGAAATCAGAGATCGCAAATAGTTGCCGTTCACCGAGCATCGGTAAATTGGATAATTCCAACGCCAGATCGGTACACGATGTCCGCCGTCCGTCTATTTTCCGATAGTTGGTTGTCCGCTGAAGGTCGGGTAGAAACTGCCCGGCGATATATTTCTCAGCCTCGGTGATCCGGTAATCTTCGGAACCAAAAAAGTAATAGGCGGGCTTGAATTTGCCGGCGCTGATTTCCTTAAATAGGGTCTGTGGGGTAACCATATGGCTGCAAGATACAGCCAGTGAAGCCGAGGCGTCAATCTAAAAGGCCGCTCAGGGCGGAGTTGCCGGTCGAGGGCACCCACTGAAGTGAGAAACCGTACTTGTCGCGGTAGCCCAGCGCTTTCTCAAGCAAATGTCGGTAAAGCTCGGGACTATCCTGCACCTTGTTCACCTGATTGATCACCGCCAGATTGTTGCCAAATATCTGGTAGCCATGCTTGGCAAAATACTTCTGGTTTGAATCGATGAACTCCAGCAGAGCCAGAAGAGATGCATAGGCCGAATGGCAATGATCGACCGCATCAAAAGGCGCCTTGAACCGTATCCCTATCTCCGGAATATGGAAAGCAACCACAGCGGTCTTGTCCAGACTGTTCTGATCCGGAAGGGCAAATGTCCCGAAATAACACTCCATAAAACAATCAACGATGCAATCCCCATGCCGAGGGGGGCAAGCCCCATTTAAGTTATTGGGTTACCACGCTTTATGTGTCTACAGGTGTCAGGGCATATCGTCCCATCTGCAAGAGGGTTCATAAAAGATGGCCTATCAGGACGAACTGAGGCTAGATTCGGCAACCCGGATGCCGTTAAAAGTTGACTTACCAGCGCCATCTAACCTCTATTGGTGGGAGTTACATGATCGTGTAGAGATTGAAACCTCAATCCAAATTAAGGAGAACAGAAATGTTGAAGAGAATTCTTGTCCTGATGATGGTGGCCATCGGTTTAGTCTTGATGGTTTCCTGCTCGCACGAAGATTCCTGCGGGCCCGACGCCCAGTATTTCCCGGGCCAGATCGGCGCCAAGTTGCTTTTTGCCGTTAGCAACAATATCGATGAACAGCATTTAGATATTGCCATCAAAGTCGAAGGCACCACTACGATGGATGATGGTAAAGCTGCAAAAATATGGTCTTATTCTCAAAGCGGCGTGGTCTTCAAACACAGCTACGTGGTCGAAACCGACGAAGCTGTAACAGCTTATTCCAGCAAAGACGCCAGCCACATTGACTGGATGTATTCCCTGCCCTTCGAAATCGGAAAAGACTGGTTCAAATAGAAGAGTAGACGGTTGAAACCTCGCCCCGGTCGAAGATGCGCCGAGGCGTGCGAGCCGATGGCCCTGAGCCGCGAGCGTAGCTCGTGGCGTGGTTTCGACACCTGTCCGATTGAACTGGCGCTGGACAACGGGGAGTGTTATGCTACAAGAGCGATGGCTCGGTTCAACTACAACGATAAGGTCTTTGTTGGCGTAGAGAATTATCATGACGGCGACATGACTGGCGAGACCCGCTTTCATTATTTCCAGCGGGGTGATGTTGTCTGGGGGATTTTCGATGGTGGCAATGTCGCCAAGGGTACGCTGGTAGCTCGGGTGCTTGAAGATGACCGGCTGGCGATGATCTGGCAGTACCTCAACAACGATGGCCAATTCTTTTCCGGTAGCTGTACGGCGGTTCCGGAACTTCTCCCCGACGGCCGCTACCGACTGCACGAGTCATGGCAGGTCACCGGTCGTGACGGCCAGACTGGCACTTCGGTAATCGAAGAGGTGCGGGGGTAGGGTAGCGAGGGATACGCTAACTAAACCCACCCCAAGGGGCTTGTTGAAAAAGTAGTGTATTTAGGTTAGGGTTAGTAGTTAAATGTAGCCATGCAAACAAGACGAGAGCGACTTGATTATGGTATGACGCTGCTGCCGTCGCTGGAGCAGTTGGTACCCGAAGATCACCCC
>DAOWIM010000342.1 GCA_030640905.1 bacterium | reverse complement strand
GGGGCCGGTTAATTTTGCCGAATTTGGGCCACACTCGGCCTGCAGGGTGATTTTTTGATGGGCAGGATGTTTAGAGTCGATCAACTCTGGCAGGAGGTGATAATTATCCAGAAGATGATTAGCAGGACAATTAGCACCGATACCATAAGGTATTGTCGTGGTGACCATTTCGGGCCGGTCTGGTCATGAGAATGCTGGTGGCTGCATTCAAAATCTCCGATTGCCTCCAGTGTGATCAGAAGCTCTTCGGTATTGGCAAAGCGATCTTCAGGCTTCAGAGCGGTCAGTTTCTCCACCAGCAGGACTATTTCGCCAGGGATTCCGCGCTCACGCAAAGGCTCGATATTGACAGGATTCGATTTGATCGCCCAGCGGACTTCGTCGGCTTCACCATCCGGAAACGGAGTTGAGCCACAGAGAAAATCATAGAGTACCAGTCCAACCGAGTAGAGATCGGAAACGAAATTCGGGGGGCGGCCATCTATCTGCTCGGGTGAAAGGTAGCGGAGAGCCTCGATATCTTCCTCCCTGGCGACCGCATCCGGAGTCTGGTGGAGGCCAAAATCGGTCAATTTGACGACACCCTCCTGATCGATCAACACATTCGAGGGGCGGATATTGCCGTGGATCACCATCTGGCGGTGTGCCTCCTGCAAGCCGGCAACCAATTGCAGGGCAATATTGAGAAAGAGTTTCAGGTTGCAGGTACCGCACGCCTCGGTCGAAGATGCGCCGAGGTGTGCGCATCCTCGACTGCTGTTGGTTTCGCCAATTGATTTGCCTTCGACCAACTCCGAGACAATTACATACTGGCCATCGACTTCCTCAATGATAGCGACATTGGCAATGTTGGGATGATCAATATGGGCGACGGTCATCGTCCGGGCAATCGCCTGTTTCTGAAAGTGGAGAACGGCCATGATGTCCTCGCGGAGCACCTTGACAGCAACCACGCGTTGCTGCTCCATATCGAAGCCACGATAGACAGTACCATTGCGGCCACTACCGATCACTTCGATCAGCGCATACTGACTTAGTCTCTTTGGTTCAACTTCACCCATAGGGACTATTATCGGCCTGAGATGGCCGGTAGTTGAGGGGACGAAACCGGGCGGTTTATTCCTTTACGAGCAGGACATTGACAGCCTTGGCCACAATCTTTACGCGGTCGCCTTCGGAAATCCCCAAATCCTCAAGCGATTCGACGGTCATGACCGAATTCATACCAGCCGGGGCGTCAATTTCAAGAGCAACCTGGCACATTATGTCGCCTTTCTTGATTTTAGTGATCTTGCCGGTCAGTTGATTTCTTGCTCCGTATTTCATGATATTCCTCCTGTGTGATACAGTCTGTTCAGTGGTGGAAATTAGAATCCGGCCACGCCGGTGTCAATTCAAAAGGTCTGCTCGCCCCCGTGAACCGTTAAAACTTGACTCCGGTCGACCTCAGCAATAGCCTGATTTGCGCGTGACTGTTACCGCAACCTGGTTATTTTATGTACCGGAGGATACGATGCAAGCAGCAATCAAACGGGGTGAAGATCTGTTAGCTGAGGGAAAGATAGACGACGCCGAGAAGTGTTTTCTTGAAGTTGTGAACCAACAGCCGGAAAGCCGGGCCTATAACAATCTCGGCGTGATCGCGTTTCATCGCAAAGATGCGCAGCAGGCTTCGGAGCGTTTCATGAAAGCCGTCGAACTCGATCCGACCAATATTGATGCTGTCGTTAATCTGTGCTCACTGTTGGAAAGTGTTGGCAGTCTCGGCGAAGTGGCTGACCTTCTGCAGACTCTCTCGGAGAAATTTCCCGATAATCGCGAAGTAGCCAAGTGGCTCGCCAAAGCACGGACAGGCATACCTGTATCAGCAGCTCCGCCCGCAGAGGTAGACATCCTGACCAAGCGGGTGCTCCACGGCAGTTACGAGATAGCTAACCAGATGAACACGATGACCGCCGGTCTCAAGCAACTTGGAATGCACGCTGAAACGCTCTGCTATTATCCGACCTATATGAAACATGAGTCGGATCATGTTCTCGATATAGAGAAGCTCTCCGACGCCAACGAGGCCATCCAACAGACACGACAGTTTGCGGAAAAATTGATCCCGCAATTTGATATCTTTCACTTTCATTTCGGCACCACGCTGACGATTGACTATTCCGATCTTCCGGTACTGCAGAAGCTCGGCAAGAAGATGCTGATGCACTATTGGGGAAGCGACGCGCGGATGCTTTCCCGTGCGATAGAGATGAATCAGTACGTTAAGGTCAAAGTTGCCAACGAAGAACTTATCAAGAAGAGGCTCGAAATCGTATCGGCTCACATGTCTCATTGCATTGTTACCGATTGGGAGCTTAATGAGTACGTTAAGGACTTTTTCGAACACGTACACGTCCTGCCGGTATCAATGAATCTGGAGAAGTACCATCCGCAGGAGAAAAAGCCGGATAAGAACCGATTCCTGATTGTCCACGCTCCGACCGCGCCTGAAATCAAGGGCACACCTCATATTGTCAAGGCAATTGAAGAACTCCAACCGGACCATAACTTTGAATTCAAGCTGGTTCAGGGAATGGCCCACGAAGAAGCTCGGAAAATATACGAACAGGCTGATCTGATTATTGACCAGATCCGGGTCGGCGTTCATGGATTACTGGCCGTTGAGAATATGGCTATGGGCAAACCGGTCATCACCTGGATCAGCGATTTCATGACGGAAAAATACCCACCGGAACTACCCCTGATACGCGCCAACCCTGATACGATCAAAGAACAGATCGAGTGGGCTCTTAATAATCGGGATGCGCTGGCAGAGATCGGCTGCAACGGTCGCAAATACGTAGAGAAGTATCACGACATGAACAAGAATGCGCACCAGGTCGTGGAGATATACAGATCCCTCTACCGGTAACGGCAATGAAGGTCGTCGTACTCAGCAGCACTCAATTCGGATACCAGTGTATTGAAAACGGTATTCTCAAAACGCCCGAGGTAACCCTGTGTGGCGTTCTGACAACTCCACGCGACATCGCATTCTCTCGCGGCAAACCACTACACGTCAGCACCCACGCCGATTTCCTCAAATTGGGTGCACGGTGCAATTTTGAGGTTGTTGAATCCGGCGGACCGTTCACTTCGGAAATCTATCGTCAGCATCTTGATCGCTGGCAGCCCGATCTGGTTCTTGTGCTGGGGTGGTACTATATTGTTCCGACCGTTATTATCGAATCAGTACCATTCGGATGTATGGCGATCCACGCGTCGCTATTGCCGAAATATCGGGGCATGGCGCCGATCACCTGGGCGATCATCAATGGTGAAAAAGAAACCGGTGTCTCTTTGTTCTATCTGGAAAAAGGTGTCGATACCGGTGACATTGTAGCGCAAAAAAGTATCGCCATTGAACGCGCTGATACGGTCGGTTCGGTCTACGCCCGGGTTACAGATATTTCGATCGATATCCTCAAGGAGTATTTGCCACTGATCGCGCGCGGCAAAGCCCCCCGAATTCCGCAGGACCATGACCGGGCGACAATCTTCCCGCGTCGCAACCCCGAAGACGGTTTAATCGACTGGTCTCTTCCAGTAAAAAAAATCTGCGATTTCATCCGCGCTCAGACGCGACCGTATCCTGGAGCCTTTTGCTACTATGAGAAGCGGAAGCTTTACATCTGGAGTGCCGATTCAATCACGCCACCGCCTGGCATTGAAGGCAAGCCCGGATGTATCGTAAAGGTCGATGGGAAACCGGGGGTTGTCACAGGCGAAGGCGTCCTGCTGCTTACGGAATGTCAATTTGACACCGAAGAGACAAGTTTCGCTCCCGCCGATCAGTTTGAATCCGGAAAAATGTTAGGCAATGCTTCAGCGCAGGAGTAACTCTCAGGCGCCAACGATTTCCAACCGTCGTTTTCCATCGACCGAAACCTTCATACCGTTGTTCTCAAGCGAACACAGGTACTCGGCGGTGAGCCGAATGCCTTCATCAAGATCGACTTTGGCTTCAAACCCAAAAAGCTGTTTCGCTTTTTCTACCGATGGTACGCGTAGCTCAACATCGGGGCCAAGTTTTGGTACAAAACGAATCTTCGATTTTGATCCAAGCACTCGAACAACCGTCTGGGCCAGGCCGTAGATTGTAATCACGGCACGAGCGTTTCCTATATTGAACGATTCGCCAACTGCCTTCGGATGGGCCAGGGCCAGCATGACGCCATCGATGAAATCATCGACAAAGCACCAGGCTCGAATCTGGTTCCCTTCGCCATGAATCTGAATTTCCTGACCGGCCACCGCCTGCTTGATAAAACTCGTCAGGGCGCCATCGCCTACCTGCCCCGGACCATAGATGTTGAACGGCCGGACGGTTACGGTCGGCGTCCCGAACTCCTGATGGTATGCTTTGGTCAGGTGCTCACCGGCTAATTTGCTGACGGCATAAGTCCACCGCGCTTCGCCCACCGCACCGATCTGGGTTGTGTCCTTCTCGCCGGAACGGAACGCTGACTGTCCAAACACTTCGCTGGTAGAGAAATCAAGAAATCTCTCAAGTCCCGGCAACGTTTGAGCTGCCTCAAGCGTCTTGGCCGTTCCGACCATATTGACTCGCATCGTGTCGGTCGGGCTCTTGATTACAGTGTCGATCCCGGCTATGGCGGCGCAATGGATAACGATATTCGACCCACGCATGGCGTCGCGGAGAGCCGGATATTCCAGGATATCGCCTTTAATCATGGAGAGATTCTTATGATTGACGAACGGTTTATCGGCAATCGAATTTCTTCGGAAATCGTCATAAATGACAACTTCATTCTGCTCAACGAGCCGTCCTGCAAGTGTGGAACCGAGGAACCCTGCCCCGCCGGTTATGAAGATGCGCTTGCCTTTGATGGGAATATCGTTTACCGACATGGTGACATCGTATGGAATCGATCGCATTTGAAACTCCTATTTTCTTACAATCAATTGGTGCTGGGAACCGGCCCGATTGCTTCGCACTCGACTCGCACAGCTACTGATATTTTATCGGCCTGCTGTGTGATTAACTTTAGCCCAACTTTATACTTGAAAAGCAGCCTGCATTGCAGGTTTATAATGGAGAAGTGCCGACAAGAAAGAACATGATGCCGAAGACCGAGAAAAATCACACCGCCAGTTCGCTTTCTGCCGAACGCGAACCGCCAATCCCCATTGCCCGTCCCTCCTACAGCGAAGCCGAAGAAACAGCGGTGGCCGCTGTGTTGCGTTCAGGATGGGTCGGTCAGGGGCCACAGGTCGCCGCTTTTGAGGAGGTTTTCGCAGAGTACCTTGGTTTTGGCCATGCCGTTGCGGTCAGTTC
>DAOWIM010000172.1 GCA_030640905.1 bacterium | reverse complement strand
ACCCTGTCAAGCGGGCCGGCGAAAAAAATGGAAATATCTCAACTCGCGCCCAACTCATTCAGCGATGAGAGCACACCAACACTGCGCCCGGCGGCAAAGAACTCATTGGTCAGGGAGATGCTGCAGCCGGAATTTCCGTCGAGATAGAGCACGCGGTCGGTGAGGCTTTCGATCAAGCTGCCGTCATGGCTGATAATCACCAGCCCCATACCAGAACCTTTTAGCGCCCTGGCCATGCCGACAAACTTGCTCACACCCTCAGGATCAAGCCCGCAGGTCGGTTCATCAAAGACAACGAACTGGGGTGACATGGAGAGAACCGCGGCAAAAGCGAGCCTTCGTTTCTCACCCATGGATAGGGTCAACGGATCACGCTTCGAGAAGGTCTCGAAATCAAGCCCAACCAGATCGAAGAAAGTGCAAACCTGGTCCTCCGACAACGGTCGGCCAAGATTACTCGGGCCGAAAGTGACCTCCTCGGCACACGTCGGCAGGAAGAACTGTCTCTCCGGTTGCTGGAAGAGACCGGTTACTTTTCCACGAACACTCGACACCGGAAGTTCCCGGCCATCCGATCCAAGGTACGCCAAGCTGCCGCTAGTTGGTTCCAACAGCGAGTCGATCACCTGACCAAGTGTCGTTTTTCCACAACCAGTCGGGCCAATCAGCCCCACAATCTCTCCTCGACTCAAACTGAAACTGAGATCACTGAAAATCGACTTACTACCCGGATACTCAAATGAAATGCTATCGGCGACGATCCGTTCGACAGCATCGGCGCCGTTTGAGGAAAGGTCCAAACCGGAAGGTAGCTTGAGCGCGTGATATTTGTCGTACTGGAAAGCCAGCCTGGCATCGCTGCACAGGGATTGATCTGAAAGGATCGCTTGAGGGTCACCATCGGCTATTAACCGTCCATCCTTAAAGACGATCAACCTCTGATACCGTGCTGCCACCGACCGATACTGAGTTATCCGTACCAGTGTTGTTGTGGGTTCCTGCCGGACAATTCGCTCCTCCTCAGTATGCAGAGCGCGGCGGCCACTTTCGTCTAAAAAGGAATCCGGTTCGTCCAGCACCAGTACCGGCGGCTTGAAGATCATCACCGACGCCAGCGCCACCCTCTGTTTTTCACCACCGGAAAGTTCACTGGTGATACGTTTGCGAAGATGCTCAATTGAGAACGTCTTCAGAGTATCAGCGATGCGTTTCTCCATCTCCTGAAACGGCACACCAAGATTCTCCAGTGCAAAAGCTATCTCCTTCTCAACCGTTACCGCCACCATCTGGTTCTCAGGATTCTGGAAGAGAATTCCAACCGGCAACGGGGCATCGCCGTCAACATCTATCTGTACCGTGCCACAGTCAGTCTTGATCAGTCCAGCTACGAGAGACGCAAGAGTCGACTTACCCGAACCATTGGCCCCCATGATACAAACCTGCTCGCCCACTCCGATTTGGAGACTAACATTTTCAAGTGCCGTCTCCGATCGGGAGCCATAACGATATGTAACGCCTTCAAGTTTGATCATAAGAAAACCGACGCTCTATCTGAGAACACCGGTTGGTACCTGCAAATGCAATAGCCACCTAACCCTGATAATTGACATCAAGATTTCGCGCCGCGCTGACCTCGTCAAGACGACGAACCGGCGTTCTTGTGGGAGCCGACGTAACAACTTCCGGGTTCTCTATAGCCTCACGGGCAATCTGTTTCATGACCGTAATGAAACGGTCCATCGTTTCTTTCGATTCGGTTTCGGTCGGTTCGATCATCAACGCTTCAGGCACAATCAGGGGGAAGTAATTGGTCGGTGGATGTATGCCAAAATCGAGCAACCGTTTTGAAATATCGAGTGTCTTGACACCATTTTTCTTCTGGCGACTCCCAGAGAGAACGCATTCGTGCATGCACGGGACATCGTATGGCAGATCGTAGTCGTCGCGCAACTGCTCCTTGATATAGTTGGCATTAATAACAGCATTCTCGCTTACTCGAAGCAGGCCTTCTCCGCCAAGCATCCTGATATAGACATACGCCCGGACGAAGTTTGCGAAGTTGCCATAGAACGAATGCAGGCGACCGATTGAATTGGGCCGGTCATAATCGAAAAACAGTTTACCATCCGCGTCCTTTTCAAGCACGGGTGAAGGCAGGAACGGTTCCAACTCCGATGTCACCCCAACCGCTCCGACACCAGGACCACCGCCTCCGTGTGGAGTCGAGAACGTCTTGTGCAGATTGAAGTGCATGATATCAAACCCGACATCACCGGGCCTGACGATCCCCATGTGGGCATTTAAGTTGGCACCATCCATATAGACCAAACCACCCTTGCTGTGAACGAGTTCAATAATCTCTTTGATATTGGTCTCGAAAATCCCCAGCGTGTTCGGATTGGTCAGCATGATACCAGCCGTATCCTCATCCATCACCGCAGCAACAACATCAGCGTCAAGAATGCCCTTCTCGTTGGACTTCACCTGAACTGCGGTGTAGCCAATCGAGGTGACTGAGGCTGGGTTGGTACCGTGCGCCGAATCAGGAATTATGATTTTGTGTCGCGACTGCTCTTTCGCAAGATGGTATGCCCGCATCATCAGCAAACCTGCAAATTCTCCCTGAGCGCCCGCGGCTGGCTGTAGTGACACCGATGAAAAACCGGACACTTCCGAGAGATCGGCGGACAGGTCCCACATCAGACGCAGTGTCCCCGATGCGGTATGCTCGGGTGCCAACGGATGATGCCCACTGAAGCCGGGCAAAGCAGCGGCGACCTCATTGACTTTGGGATTGTACTTCATCGTGCACGAACCCAGCGGGTAGAAACCGCTGTCAATATGATGGTTCTTCACCGACATCCCGATAAAATGCCGTAGCACCTCACCTTCGGATACTTCGGGCAAGGAAGCATCGTCGATCCGAAGGAACTTCGCCGGAATATGCGCGATGATTTCACGCTCGCTTTTACCGGTGGCAGGAAGAGTATAACCCTTCCTACCCGGTCGCGATTTTTCATATATCAGTAGAGGTTCTTTCATTCTCCGTAACAGACTTTTCAATAGGTCAGAGGCCGAACGATTTTATTCGGTAGCCTAGATTCCATTTAGCTTATCAATCTGACCCTGAGCGTACTTAATATCCTCAGATTCAGGGAATTTTTTGATGTAGTTCTCAAACGCCTCAATTGCAACAGCCGTATCACCCTTCTGACGGTGAACAATGGCAATCCAGATATGTGCATCCTGAGCAAACATCTGACCTTCGTAGTCGTTGATAACGCCATTGAAACCTACGATAGCGGCATCATACTCTTCGGCCCGTCGCTTCATGTCAGCCAGTGACATACGACATTCACCGGAAAGCGAATCAGTGCGGTCGCCTTCGTCGATAACTTTCTGATACCATGTACCGGCGTCATCACTACCGTCACGGTATTTGTACTTCTCAGCAATTTCCATATAGAGGCTACGATCAGCCTCAGTTCCCACACGATTCAGCAGATCGGCGAGCGTACCGATGCCGTTCTGATAGTCGGTAACTGTCTTGAGGAAATCATCAACTTCCATGAAGCCGATAATACGATCAATCTCAACACCATCCTTATCGAACAGTATCGATGTCGGCAAGGCGCTTACCTGCTGTTCCTTTTTAAGCAAGGAGTCAACACCAGCATTTATTTTCACAAGAATGGCCTGGTTAGTAAAGAACTCAATTCCTTTGGGATCCATGAACACGACCGTATCCAGTTTCTTACACCACCCGCACCAGTCCCCCCAGTAACTGACCAGCATTGGCTTGTTGGTCCTGGCGGCCTCAGCTTTGGCCTCTTCGTAGTTGGTGAAATCAGACGGCACAGTTCCGCCGGTGCTGCCGTTATCATCATAGGTCACGTTATAAGCGACCGTCCACTTCGCATACAGGGTCACATTAGCGGCGCCTATTGTAAATGTTTGTCCCTGAGTATAGTTGGTTCCGTTTCCATCTGACTGTGTGTTCCAGCTTGAAAAGGCATACCCGGTTTTCACAAGGTTTCCAGTATTGCCAAGTACAGTGACGTTCGCTCCCTCTTCGTAGCCTGTTGTGTCGGTCGGAACGCTTCCGCCAGTGCTGCCGTTATCATCATAGGTGACTATGTATGTAACCCACTTCGCATACAGGGTCACATTAGCGGCGCACATCGTGAAAGTTGCTCCTGTAGTATAGTT
>DAOWIM010000339.1 GCA_030640905.1 bacterium | reverse complement strand
GACGATGAGGACATCTACCTTTCGCTTGTCAGCGATGCGCTGGAGGACGAGGGCTATACTGTGATTACCGCCTCCACTGGACACGAAGCCGCAACAAAGATATCGCAGCAGAACATTGATCTAATCATAACCGATATCAGAATGCCCAACATGACCGGCATCGAACTGTTGCAACAGGCTCGGGAAATCAAACCGAACATCGGCGCAATCTTTATGACCGGTTACGCCAACCTGAACTCAGCGAAGGACGCCATCAAGCAGGGCGCCTACGACTATATTTCCAAACCGTTTGAACTGAGTGAAATCCGCGCAGCTGTCCGCAAGGCCGCCGACAAAATCCGAGAAGAGGCTGCCGGCTCACAGTCGGATAAACAACTGGACTACCTCTCCGATCTCAGCCAGGTCCTAATTGAAGTTGGCGACAAGCAAGCGCTGGCTACCAGTTCGCTGAAGTTTCTAATGATGCACTACAAGACCGATTGCGGGGCGGTCATTCTGTGGAACGGCGATCAAACAGATTCGCGGATTGTGATGCTGAACGGAACGGAGATGGAAGAAGTCGTGCTCAATGATGACCGTCTGGCGGAAATGATCGAAACTTTCCAGAGCAAACCTGATAACAAGCCGATCATTGAGAACAGTGAGTCATTTGGCTCCATGCTGGAGCATCTCTCCGCTGACAGGGAAAGCATAGTTGGCTGTGTGGCCTGCTTGAAACCACAATCGCAAATCGTCAGAGTTCACGTTCGCAGACGCGATACCCTTCTTGCGATCCTGACAATGGGATCATTCCCGGATGATCAAACCGTCGAAACCATTGATCTAAAGTTCCTCGCTATCACCTCATCACAGTTGGCCGTTTCCCTTGAGAACCTGTCGCTTCTGGAAGAGACACAGAAGGCCTACGACTCCCTGAAAAAGCTGCAGGATGAAACCATTCAATTGGAGAAAATGGCAACACGAGGAGAGATGTCAGCCGAGATTGGCCATGAACTCAATAACTTTTTGGGTGTCGTAGCCGGCAACCTGTCGTTGCTTGAGTTCCAGATTAACAACAATCACGCGGACAAGGCTGGCAAGTATGTCCACGCCATCAACGAGAACATAGATAAGATAAAAAAATTCACCAGCAATCTGATGGACCTCACACCGATTTCTACAGCCAAAGAGACGGTGGATTTCGGGAAGCTTCTCACCGAGGTGATCGACTATCTAAAGCCACAAAAGAGATTTAGCGGTGTTACTATAAATGTGACCCCACCTGATGGTCCGGTCCCATTTGAGGCCGACGTTGTGCATCTGCAGCAGGTCCTCTACAACCTTTTCAACAACGCCGCCGATGCCACCAGTGGGCTGGAACGTCGTGAAATATCGGTTAAGATTGATACCTATCCAGAACGCAGTCGATTTGCGGTTATCCTGAAGGATACCGGCGTCGGTTTTGATCCGGCGACTCTAAAGAAGGCCTTTACTGAGAAATTTACCACCAAGAAGGACGGCCATGGGTTCGGCCTTTTAGTCTGCAAGCGGATAATTGATAATCACGATGGTCTGTTGTCGATCGAATCGACCCAAGGCGAAGGCAGCACCATTCGCATCGAATTCCCAATGGCTACAACACCGGCGAGAGCGTCGGTAACGGTCTGATTAAACGACACCCGCAACGCCCTCTGACTTCCCCACCAATCTTGTATCATAGCAGGCTCCCGAGAGGTTTAATAAACTCTGCTGCCGGAGAATCCAATGGGGCGGCAATCAATGAAACAACCCCGCCTGCCACGACATGTCGGCTCTCATATCGGAATCAACGCCCGGATAAGTGAGTTGCATGTCAAGCCTCTCCTCAGTCTGAGCCACAAGTGGCTGCTCACCACTTATCGCTCCTGAGATTTTAGAACTGCGCGAAAGATGGCGCGATGCTACAGACAAGCTGACAGTTCCGGTTCCAAGGACTGGCGTTACTCTCACTACACACATTTTGTTTACCTCCGATAAGGTTTTATCTCGCTTGCATCTTTGTATATCTCACGGGAAATACCCCAACCGAGGCATCAATGTTGGCAAATGAAACCCGGAAATGTGGTAACAGGAGGCATGCGGACCAGCTAACGGCGGACATACTCAAAACAGGCTTCGCCTGCTTTAGAACTTGCGGCTACCGCGCTGGGTCAATTCCATGCCATCAGCGCAGAGCGGGCAATTTTCCGGTTCCCAGGAATCGGCCGCCACCGTCGCCAAAGCATGAAACGGGTAGTCAAACTTCACCTTTCCGTTGGAACGGTCAAGCATCAGGTAAATACCAAGAATGTCGGCCTCGTACGATTTTACCAGGTCGATCACTTCAAAGATTGATCGACCAGTCGTCAGGACATCATCAACAATCACAACCTTCTGCCCCTTCTCCAACGAGAACCCCCGCTTAAAAACGCGTCCGGTTTCACCCGGCTCAGCGTAAATGGCCTCAATACCAAGATAACGGGCAACATCGTAGGCAATGATAATCCCACCGGTGGTCGGACCAACAACCGTCACGGCTCCGGTTTTTTTGAAGTCCTCAGCCATCTGGTGACATATCCGCGTACAGATCGCCGGCTGCCGGAGCAACGTGAATTTCTCGTAGTAAACATCGGAATGACGCCCCGAAGTGAGCTTGAAATGTCCGGTCAAAAGCGCGTTTGACTCTTTGAATAACTGGAGTATTTCTTCCTGATTCATCATAACTTCCTATCTAAAAACACGTTGACTTTTCCAATTAGATGTCCGGTGAACATAAGATATGCCGGAACTGATGGCAACCACACCGACGGTTTTTTGTTGCCCAAATTCAATTTTTTAATATATTATGAGTATTGAGAGAGACGCCGTTTGAAAACCTCTAACAATTTAATAATGAAGGTCGTCTCTCAATCGTTGCGCCGACGCCGTGACCCATCTTGCGATGGCAGCGAGAGCTAAATACGATGTGTGGCTGTGAAAACCCTTTACCGTATTTATACGGGAAGTTTTCAAACCAGCGACTCTCTCACTAAATCCCAGCCGCCCGGTATCGGGCGGTTTTTTTTCGACCAGAGATCGACCCGATCAAGCAGACCCAACAAACCATTTGGCTAAATCGTCTATTAGTGTATATTAGAATACGAGGAGGTTTACGATGGCAAGACGTCTTTTGG
>DAOWIM010000114.1 GCA_030640905.1 bacterium | reverse complement strand
ATTTTTGAAATCGGGGCAGCCATCTCACGCGCCAACTCCGGCAGTTTGTCAAACATCATTTGAAGCATAGCCGGCTGAGAATGAGCATTCAATGATTCGGCCTTCTGACGGAGCGCATCGGCTTCGGCCTTACCGACTTTCTGGATCAGTTCAGCCTCAACATCGCCCTGAATTCTCTTAGCTTCGGCCATGCCTTTGGCTTCGGCTTCCAGACGATGCTGCTCGGCATCGGCGGGCTGACGGACGGTAGCGGCCAGTTCCTGCTCGACGCGATCAATTTCCTTTTTGGCCAGAGCGATATCGGAGTCTTTTTCGATCAGTTTGACTTTCGCTTCCTCGCCCTTGAGTTCCTGATTGAGGCGGTGACGCTCAAGTTCGTACGAGTAGTCAGCGTCGGCTTTTTTGCGGTTGAGGTCGGTCTGAAGTTCAGCTTTTCTCAGCTCAAAGTCCTGATTGGCTTCGGCAACCCGTGTTTCGGCCTGAAGCTTGGCCACGTCACCCTCTTTCTGGGCTTCTGCCGAACGGATGATAGCGTCGCGGGCAGCCTCAGCCTCGGCAACTTCGGCGTCGCGTCGGGCTTCGACGATACGCGGCTTACCAAGCGCCTCCAGATAGCCGGAAGGGTCGGTGATTTCTTTGAGGTTAAACGAAAGCAGACTAAGTCCCATATTAGAGAAGTAACTCTCAACATCGGCAAACACTTTCTTAGTGAAGTCCTTACGGTTCTTATTGAGAGATTCGATGTCAATTGTCCCAATCAGAGCGCGGGCCGATCCCTCCAGCGTGCGAATAGCAACGTCGCGAATGTCGGAAACCGGTTTACCCAGAAATTGTTCGGCGGCCACGTAGATCGACGCGTCATCGCCGGAGATCGTAACTTCAGCGGTACCTCGCACCGTTGAGCGAATACCGTTGGCTGCGATGGCATCTTCAATCAGGATATCCATCGGAATAAGTTCCAACGGCAGGATCTGTGCCTGCTCGATAAACGGCCGTACAAAAGTACCACCGCCGATGCGGTATCGATAACCAACTCTACGGGTGGATCCGTCGGGCAGAGTGATCATCCGTTTCTTCCCGCCGGAAATGATCAGTACTTCATTGGGGCCGACCTTTTGGTAGTTCTTGAGAACCACTATAATGATGGCGGCGATAATAACGACAACGGCAATAATAATGTAAGTAATAAGGCTCACAATACGGCTCTCCTCAAAAAACATTAACCGGCACAACTATTGAAGTGCCGGGAAGTCAAGTAAAGAGCGAAGATAGGGGAACGCTGCCCGCCGTGTCAACACATTCTTTTGAATAAACAGCCGGAATTATCCGGTATTGCTCAACCCTTTAGAAGAGTAGCAATCGCGACAACATCAACGATATCGGCCGCCGTACAACCCCGCGAGAGATCGTTGGCCGGTTTGGCCAGCCCCTGGATTATGGGGCCGGTGGCGGTAGCTTTGGCCAGACGTTCGGTCAACTTGTAGGCAATATTGCCTGCATCAAGGTCAGGGAAAATGAGGATATTAGCATGCCCGCCGACCGAAGAGCCGGGAGCTTTTTTCGCGCCAATCTCCGGAACGATAGCAGCGTCGACCTGAAGCTCACCGTCGACATCAAGATCAGGGTAGTCCCGTTTCAGGATTTCCAGTGCGGCCAGAACTTTGTCAACGTCTTCGTGCTTGGCCGAACCTTTGGTGGAAAATGAGAGCAGAGCGATTTTTGGGTCCATCCCCAGAAGATTACGCATTGTCTCAGCGGTCGAGACGGCAATCGATGCCAACTGCTCTGAAGTTGGATTCGGAACGACGGCGCCATCGGCATACAGGAAGACCTTGTCCTTCTCGCCGCGATACTCCGGCACTGTCATCATAAAGCAACTGGAAACAGTGTTGATACCTTCCTTGAGCCCGAGCACCTGAATGGCCGCACGGAGAACGTCACCGGTCGTATTGATCGCTCCGGCTACCGAGGCATCGGCGAGGTCGTGCCGCACCAACATCGCTCCAAAGAATAGAGAATTGGCCATCGTCTCACGGGCGGCCTCTTCGGTAATACCCTTGGTCTTCCGAATTTCCATAAATTCGGAGACGTACTGATCGAAAGAGGGGGATGTGGCCGGATCGATCACCTCAACGGTGTCCAGATCGAGTTGATGCTGTTTGGCGAGGGCGGCAATTTCCTGCTCATTCCCAAGAAGGGTGACCGATGCCATCTGGTCGGCGATAATCGTTGCGGCGGCTTCCACCGATCGCGGTTCGGTGCCTTCGGGAAGGACCACGCGTCGTTTTGCGGCTTTGGCTTTTTCTTTAATTTTATCCAGTGCACTCATCTCTAATCCCTGTGTAGTGGTTGTTTTCGTTAACATGTTTTACCCCTCTTTTAGATTTGGATCAGCCAGGAAGGCGTCGATAAATCGATCGATATCGCCGTCCATAACAGCCTGTACATTACCTGTCTCGACCGAAGTTCGGTGATCCTTAACCATGTTGTAGGGGTGGAAAATATAAGAGCGAATCTGCGAGCCCCACTCAATCTTCTTTTTTGACTTTTCAACTTCCTGTTTCTTCTTGGCTTCCTCATCCTTTTTCAACTGGTAGAGGCGAGATGTCAGAATTTTCATGGCCGCGTCGCGGTTTTTGTGCTGACTTCGCTGAGACTGGCAGGAGACCACAATTCCGGTCGGCAGGTGGGTCAGACGGACGGCCGACGATGTCTTATTTACATGCTGACCGCCGGCGCCTGAGGCTCGGAATGTGTCTATGCGGAGGTCATCGTCCTTGATCTCAATTTCGGTATTATCAATTATAAGCGGATAGACGTGAACGCCCACAAACGATGTATGCCGTCGCGAGTTAGCATCGAAAGGCGATATTCGCACCAGTCGATGCACGCCCGATTCTGCTTTCAATTTGCCGAATGCGTAGTCACCCTTGATTTCTATAGTGGCCGACTTCAACCCGGCCTCGTCACCCGGCTGGAAGTCAACCAATTCAATACTGAAAGCCATGCGTTCGGTCCATCGCTTGTACATACGGAACAACATATCGGCCCAGTCCTGAGACTCGGTGCCACCGGCTCCGGGATGGATGGTCAGGATTGCATCGCGGTGATCGTCACGACCCGAAAGGAGGGCGGATGTTTCAAAATCTTTGACCGTGACAACTAGTTCAGACAAACTTTGTGCCAGTTCCTTGTAGTCACTGCTGGATTCGTCGCTGTCGATCATGTCGATCAGTTCGGCGTGCGCTTCGATTTCAGATGTAAGTTCAGCGTGCCCCTCAACCCACTTTTTCTGGGCGGAGATTTCTTTTAAGGTAGCCTGGGCGCGTTGGTTGTCATCCCAGAACTCAGATTTGGCGGCAACTTCTTCCAGCCTGGCAATCGTCTTGACCCGTGATTCGAGGTCAAAGATACCTCGCTAGTTTATCAAGGGACGCTCTTAGCTCCGGTAATTGTGCTTTCAGGTCTGCGGTCATTGCAACGCTCTCCAATCCTATTTATCAGGACGAGCAAGTTAACACAGTGACTTCGATATAGTCAACCACAAACCGAATATAGGACAGGCTTGCTGTGGTGGGCCGCACAGAGAGACTCTGACAGCTTAGTCAATATTTTGATTCCCGAATCAGGTGTCGAGCATTGGAGGTGGGTCGGTCAGACGAATTTTCTCATAGTCCTCAAACATCACTTCAACATCAAGGCTTCTCAAGAGGTCCATTGCCCCGTCAATATCTTCAAATGAATATCTCAGTGTCTCACCCTGAGATGTCAAGAGTTCTATCGTTACATGGTCCAACTCCCTCGGCTCTTGGGGATTGAGGATACCTTCGATCAGATTGGTAAGTGGTTCCTTGACTGATTGAATCATTTGCAGTCCAATATCAAGTTTGGTCGTTTGGCTGAGCCTGTTATATTGAGTCCAAGCTCTGGTCGCCTTTTTACGCTCCTTCTCACCCCATCTAAAATCAATGTTATGGCCTGACAATAACTCGCAAAGGTTATCAAACGAAATCAGAAAGAGATTTATTCGATGACTGGTCATCATCAACTGCGAGCTCTCACTCCAATTTCCTGCAAGCACAGCGATAGAACTTCGGATGAACGCATACCTCTTACGAAGTGCCGAGTGAGTGTGGCATACCCAACTGCCTTTATCTCTGTTATGCTTTTTATAGCGAATATACTTGCATTCGAATAAGATGAGCGGCTGAATAGAATCATTTGCAATAACACTATCAATATTATATGCAGTGGCAAATTCATCGTAGAGAAGGAGTTTCTTATGTTTCCCCGTTTTCCGATTCTTTGGTCCTTTACATATAAAGTGACATTCATTGTCCCCAGCAACTTCATCCAAACATAGATTTAGAGCCGCTTCCATGTTGGCTCCAATAGCCTCTCCTAAAGCGCTACCGGGATTCTGAATCAGTCGTGCCAAGATTACTCCTTTATGAGAGTGATTATTGATTCACGAAGCTCAACATTGTGCCTTTGAGGATTCTCTTTCCACTTGCCACCCCGCTTTCTGAGAACTGTGGTATCGAATGATGAATACCCAATATTTTGTCCAATTATTCCAACTAACTGATCAGTTTTAACGTGCACTCCGTAAGGAGCAGAATCACCAAGAACAAATAACGCACGAGAACCTGTCTTCAAAATACGGTAGGTGTCCTTTAGTACGAGAAAGATGTCATTGAAGTAACCAGCGACCATCATATCATAGTCCTTTCTGCCACCTTTCAGCAATCTCAACTCAGACAATTGCAAGACAACGTCACTAAGGACCTCGTACACTTCGGGACATTCCTTTTCAAGTGAGTTGGACAACTCATACCTTTTGTCACTCCGAGAGATTTGTGTAGTGGCACTTGTCATAAGTTTGGTACGAACTTTTCGGGATATATCTCCCCAGCAAGTTGCTTCCCCAAAGAAATACATCTCTAATCGAGTCCGATCTGCATAATCGTAGTTATTCAAGTATGGCGGAGAAGTTATGATAAAGTCTGCCGAATTGTCTTCGATGTTGGAGGAGGTGTCTCTTGCATCGGCTTCGAAAATACTATGCTGAGACGTATTATCAGCGGTCCTATTTTTCATGATCTGGAGGTCTGCAACCATCAATTGCACTTGAGACGTAAATGCCAAGAGCGCATCCTTAGGTTTTGAACCGTTTTTGATTTTCTTAGGAGCGATGTATGGCCAACCTGTATGGACGTTTGCAACTTTGCGTAGTACGGCGGTCAATGCTACATTAAAGAAATCTGAGTAGCGCTTCGACATACTAATTTGAGAAATTTCGTCCCTTATGAGCAATAGATCATGTAATGTTGGTGGTAGAAAACACTTTATAACCAATTCAGGAAATATGTCCTCTAATGTCGATTTCAAGTCTGCAGGTAGTGAACATCGTTTATTCTTCACATTTTCTTCGATAGTTGACAACAACTTAGCGGCACGCCCTAAAGGTAGTTCAAAGTCCAGCTTAGTTCGTGCAACTCGGTATACAAACGGATGTGCCTCAACGCCTATTGAGCTAATTCCTAACGACTTGGAGACTACGTTGGTTGTGCCGGTTCCCATAAAGGGATCGTAAACACATTTTTCTCTGCCAATATTATGTGATTTAAGACAATACTCCACAGCTCGGTGAGAATATCCTGCAGGGTAAGTAAACCAGCGATGTACAGGCTCACGGAGGCTGTCTCTAAAAGTTCCCCATTGTGCATTGGGGCTGGTGTTATTTACTGATTGTGGACGAAGGATGTCAAGTTGATAGGCATGTTCCGTCATTCGGGCTCCATACTTAGGTTGAGCGATTTCATTCCTTTGATTAGTAAATGTCATATAGCCCGTAGAGTCAATCACATTTATCTGCGGTACATATCATTTCTGGTCTTTTCAAATGTTGCGCGGGGTCCTAGTGCCCACTGCGGCCGGGTCGCCCACCGCTTGCGGTGGGTTTCTCCCCACCAAATGACCAACCCCGCTGCCCCGAAATCCCCACCATACCACCCCTGATCGTATGATCCTCTCAAATGGCAAAGGATAAATCCGTCTGAAGCTTAAAGGAGAGTCGAAATTACTACCAACCCACTACCACGAAGTGAAAAATCACCAAACGAACCCATTTCCCCGGACGGAGCAACCGGCACATGTGGAGAGGTTGTCCCACAAGTTGGTTCTGGCCATTTCAGCCCTTCCGCTAATTAAAAGCATTATTTGCCAACTCCGCGTAGCGGCGGGCTTTATGTCCGCCGTAGGTTGGCGGGAGACAAGCCCCCGCTCTACGCGAGTTCTATTAGTCGCCTTATGGGACAACCTCTGGACAT
>DAOWIM010000142.1 GCA_030640905.1 bacterium | reverse complement strand
GTATTCGGATCGAGCTTTGCCGTTCTTCTACCTGCTCTCGGCGTTCTGGGGTGGCCAGGAAGGGACCTATCTGCTATGGTTGTTCTTCAATGCTCTTTTTGGATATATTATAATCAGGAGAGGGGGACAGTATCGCAACTACGCGATGGCGATCTTCGCACTCGTGAACATGTTCCTCTTAACATTGCTCGTCAAGCTTTCTCCCTTTGCGGCTGCTCCGGTTGTTCTTGCTGACGGCCTGGGGCTCAATCCGTTGCTACAGGACCCGTGGATGGTGATACATCCACCGGTCATCTTTGTGGGCTACTCAATGGCGGCGGTGCCATTTGCTATTGCGATGACAGCGTTGATACTCAATGACTATTCTGAATGGATCAAACGAACTTTCCCCTGGATGGTTATCACTTCGCTCATGTTGGCGGCGGGAAATATCCTTGGTGGTTACTGGGCGTACAAGACACTTGGCTGGGGTGGATTCTGGGCATGGGACCCGGTAGAGAACTCTTCGCTGATTCCATGGTTTGTATCGCTGGCGGTGATTCATGGCCTGCTGGTGGAACGGCGTTCCGGTGCTCTGCGGAAAACCAACCTTCTGATGACCGCCTTTACATTTTGGCTGGTTGTTTACGGAACGTTCCTGACCCGAAGTGGCGTGCTCTCGGACTTCTCGGTCCACAGTTTTATCGATCTTGGTATCAATAACTATCTGGTCGGTTTTCTTATTCTGTACTTCGTGATGACGGTGGCTCTCTTTATCCCGCGGATTAAGTCGTTGAAGTCGGTTCCGCTCGACTACAATTTCTGGGGGCGCGAATTCATTCTGTTTGCCGGCACGATGCTTCTGTTTATTTTTTCGTTAATCGTTCTTTTCTGGTCGTCCCTTCCAATCCTGACGGCGCTGGTGGGGAGTGACCCCAGGGCTGCCGACGTGTCAACCTATAACAGTTTTGCCCTGCCTCTGGCGGTCATATACTGCCTGCTCCTGGCGGCCTCTCCGTTCTCGAAACGCCAGCCATTTTCTCTGGCGAATTGGACAAAAACAGCGCTACCAATTCTCAGTGGCGTGGCATTGCTTGGCTTTGGACTATTTTACATCGTTCTTGATGCCGGATTCGTGTTCGGCTGTATCTTTACCGCGGCCATCGGTGGCCTGCTGATATATTTCCTGAAGCCGGAGATGTTTCGGGCGTTGGTTCCCGGCATAGTGGCTTTCGTTGTAGCTATTATCGTAGCTTGGGTGATCGGTGTGCGCGATTACATGTATCTGCTCTACCTCGGTATGGCAGCTCTCGCAATTGTGTCCAATCTGATCGTAGTGGCACGCCTCGCATCAACGGACTGGAAGAAAATGGGTGGCCAACTGGCGCATCTGGGATTTGGGATCATGCTGATTGGAACCCTCGGCGCGACAGCGTACAGCACCAATGAAAAGGCGGTCCTGAAACGCGGGGAGTCGGTAGAGACATATGGCCTTGTTCTCAGTTACCAGGGAATGGAGTACGATCTCCAGTATCCGCACAACGAGTTGATCCTGATGATCTCCGATGGTGACGATATAGAAGATGCTCGCCCTGAGCTGTATTACGACAAGAGAAGCGATGGCCTCATGCGTCAACCGTATATAAGAAGAAGTCTCCTCCATGATATCTACTTTTCACCAGAGCAATTGAGAGAACTTGGGGACGGCGGAGGTTTGACTCTGAGAGAAGGCCACCCTGTTGGGCTCGGTGATTTTGTCTTTACGTTCCAGGGATTTGAGATGAGTGGTCACGGCGGCGGCGGTATGGACGGTATGACTGTAGCGGCCAATATCGAAATTCGCGAAGGTGATTCTGTCTATATGGTTCAACCGATCAGTAGCTCGCACGGTATGGGCGGCGGCCAGACGGAAATGACCGCTAATGTCACTACTTTCGGCGCTCAGCAATATGAGATGTTAATCAAGAAAATCCTCGTTGACAGGGGAGCCGTATCGTTGTCGATCCCCGGTCTCACCGAAGATTCACCACCTGACGAACTGGTAATCGATGTATCGAAAAAACCGCTTATCTCACTGGTCTGGGGCGGAACGACGATTCTTATGCTTGGAGTTCTGATCGGTTTCATCAGACGACGCAGAGAGTTGTAGAGTTACGATTCATCCCAATTGACCGATAATACACTCGGGAGCCAATGGCCCCGGGTGTTTTTATGATACGTCGGATTTTTTACAAACTCTGTATGCTTTTGATCGCCGGAACGGTGGTGGCGGCTACGTTGCCGTTTGATCCTAGCAGAGGTCTGGTTATCGTGAAGGTGACTATCGACGACAGAGTGACCGGTCGCTTTGGGATTGATACCGGGGCGGATCGCCTTTATATCAACCGTAGTTTCGCCGAAGAGAACGAACTAAACTTCACTCTCCCGACACCGGGGCGGCGCGTTTCGGGGATTTCGGGAGCGAGCACAGCCCGACCGATCAGTTTGCGATCAATTGAAATCGGAGACGCCGTTCTGGAAAATGTCCCGGCGGTCGCAATCGACCTTGACCGGCTATCCTCCGGGTCCGGTGGAGCTCTCGATGGGTTGATTGGTCATGAAATCCTCCGCCGCTTCTACGTTACAGTTGATTACCCCCGAAGCAGAATAGAGTTGACGACCGAAGAGCCGCGATTTTTGGCCGGGACGGGTTACCGGTCGATACCGTTCAGCCAGTACGGTCACCTGATCCTTGTCGAGGTGCGATTCAACGACGAGATCAAGGTTCCGATGATACTCGACTACTGTGCCTCGCATACGCTAATCACATCGTCACTGAGCAATCGGCTCGGGTTGCAACCGGATCGTTCCGGTCGGGTCGAGGTCGAAGAGATCGAGATAGGGGAGAAGACGATGTCGAGCGATATCTCGGTCATTGTCTCCGATCTCAGCCATTACCGCCGTTCCACACCGCGCGCAAAGTACGAGGGCGTGCTGGGGGCAACTTTCTTGAAGGATTACAAGATCACGGTCGACTATCAGGGGCAGAGGATTTACGTGCAGGAGCGGTAGGAGTCGTAGGTCCGGCAGGGTGGCAGGGTCAAACTCGTTTGGCCCTGAGGTGTGTTCCGTGCCCGGCAGCCTCTCCACATCTGCCGACCGAAAAAGTTAATCACTGTTTCTCTGGATCGTAAGCGCAATGGTGGCCCTCTCCCCCTGCCCACCGTAGGCGAATTGGTATATCTTGTTGCCAAAAATACGAGATCGCTCGAACTGGCTTTTCGGATTCGCTAGGGCCTCACTGACCACCTGATCAATCCAGACACTGGAACCATCAACAATGGCATCCGATATCATCACTAAATCAATTCCGCTTGCCAACATATCAGCCGTATTACTGCTTACAAGTACAATAATGGCCACACCTAAAACATCGTTTCCTGTCCCCAATATCGAGATGATCGTCTGACCACTAATTCCCACCAATCCTTCCTCTTGTTCTAACGGTACGAAATCAAATTCGGGATTCCACGAGTGAATCGCTCGCAATAGAGAGTCGCGAGGTATGCGTAGGCCTCTATGCAACTTAGGTGCCATACGCTTTGCCTTGGAAACATCAGAGGTGTCCGGCCTTGTGTTCCTCAAAGTAGCATGATTACCGGGGGGTAAATCCCAATTACTTTGGAATGCTTCTACGCTGATTTGATTCAACTGCTCTTCAGTAAGATTGTATTTGCTTAGTAGTTCTTGTAGATACTTGCTCCTTAATTCTTCCTCATGGTCCAAACTATTCCAGAAATTCCCTTCAGGCAATTGTTGTACTAAGGCAGCAGCATATATCCACCCTGTCTGTCTTGATCCGGGTGAATTTACTTCGACTTCATACCAAAGAGATCTGCCTTTATCTACCGCGAAGTTAACAACTATTACTTCAGTGCCTGGCAATATTGTTTTCATTGATTTTATGGATTCAAGTGGTTCTACCGGATCATATTCCGGCATTAGACTTGTTCTGTTCTTCAATATGATTCTCGTTCTTGCCTGAATGGTATCTACCAATCTATGTGGATAAAGAGCACATGCTTCATTCCTCGCCCTACGTTCCACAAGAATTCTTTCTTCCCAGATTGTTTTTCTATCCCTCAAAGTAACATTATCGACAGCTTCATTATTGTGATCTTTTTGCAATGCTGCTTCTGAGTTTTCTAGTTCACTTGCCTCATGAGATTGTTCACGGGTTTGTTTATTAACTTTAAGGTTTTCAGATTGATGTGATAGTGACAATAAGATTATCCCTAAACCAATCCATGCAATTGGAACGAAAATTGCCAAAGGCTTTTTGCTATGCTTCTTGGGTAATAATGATGCCCAAATTACTGCGATAATGGGAACCAAGAAAACAACTGTCCAGAATAGGCACCCTAGCTTCTGTTCTTTGTTCATTGATTGTCCGTCATCGGAAAGATTCGAGCCCATACTATAATAATAGATGGCATGATCCGCTAACGCAAGCACAAAAAAGCCCCCTACAATCGTTGGTGAAGATCTCAAGTGTAGTAAATCTCTGAGTCGAGTAGGTCGAACCCCTGAGCCGCGAGCGGAGCTCGGGGTGTGGTTTCGACAACTACTTTGAATACATCGAACAAACGCTTGACACGAACCGCGCTTCCCGCTATCGTTCAGCAACAATGTTGCGGTGCCGTCCGATTGGGACGGATAATAGGGAATCCGGTGCAAAACCGGAGCAGCCCCGCTACTGTAACGGCTACTCTTGGAGCATTTGGCCACCTGTCTTTGATGGGGAAGGCGCTCACGAGAGGTTGAAGCCGGAGCCAGGAAACCTGCCGTGATCAAACAGATATCGGATGCCGTCAGCGCGGGCTGATGCACCACCTTCCGCGCCGCAGGCACCCAATGGAGGCTGTCATGTGGCGATTTTTCTTTTGCCGCTCGACCGTTACCGCAGGCGCGATGGGAGCCTGTACGCACTCCACGGTCGGAGATGCGCCGAGGCGTGCGTATCTTCGACCTCGGCGCATCTTCGACCGTGGCCGTCCCAGCAAGCGGACACGTCCGCTTTTCCTATTAGCAAGGATCATTGTACTGGGGACGCTCCTGCCGATTGTATCATTGGCGCAGTCTGATGTGCGGTTGATCGGATGCGTGTATGACAAATCGGACGGTAGCCCGGTCCTGACCGCGCGGGTTGAACTGATGGGCACCAATTTCTCCGCGAAGATCGACGAGCGCGGCTGTTTTGTCTTCGAACAAATCCCGATCGGGACATATCGTGTAGCTGTCTCCGATTTTGGATACGAGGATTACCTGTCGGCACCTCTGAAGGTTGAAGTCGATATTGCGCGAACGGTTGATATCGCACTGGAACGAAAGTTGCGCCAAGTCGATGATATCCGAGTCCGCGGGTCGCAGTTATCGGTTACAACAGATCGTGTGGCAGTTATTGATCGGGAGCAGATTCGGATGGACCGGCCATCGAATCTGGCCGACTTGCTGGAGACAATCGAGGGGGTTGATGTTCAACGTACCGGTGGCTCTTCCGGTGAGGCGCGAGTCAGTATTCGCGGTAGTGATCCCCGGCATGTCCTGGTATTGCTCGATGGACAAAAGATCAACGCTTCCGGTTCGGGGGTGGCTGATCTCAACACAATTCCGGTCGAGATCATAGAGCGGGTCGAAGTGCACAAGGGAGGAGGCGCCGCCGAGTTTGGGCCC
>DAOWIM010000031.1 GCA_030640905.1 bacterium | reverse complement strand
GCCGGAATCCTGACCGGACTATTGATTCTCAACAAACCGACCGCCATGCTGTTGGCGATACCGCTTGGTATCGGATATTATTTCTATGCTCGTAAGAAACTGACTTTCAAGATTAGAATCAATCGCCTGCTTTTTTTCGTGACGCCGGTAGCGATTATCTTCATCGGGTGGCTGACGCTCGCTTCGGCAAAATACAGCCAGATAACTTTGCGTGACCCCAACTATGGCGCGTCCGTTCTCAGACAGGCAACGACAATCGAATTTGAAGGCTACGCCCTTGACAAGGTCGAACCGGACTACTGGACACGCTCCATTACCGGTGATATTGTCCGGGACCCTGTTGGGTTTGTCGAGTTACATGCAAAGAAATTCTATCGGCTCTGGAGTCGTCCGTTCAATGATTTTCAACGGTCATATTTGGTTCCCGCAAGCTTCTACGAGGGATTGCACACGGTGATTCTCTGGGGCTCTCTGATGGGATTACTCCTGCTGATTGCCGCGAGGCCACGTGAGGTGGTCTGGCTGGCGTTGCTGATTGGCTACTACGCTTTCATTCACATCGTTCTTCATTCGATCTCAAGGTACAACTTCAACGCCATGCCGTTTGTAATAATCGCTGCGGCATATCTGGGCGCATCGGTTGCCGAGACATTTCGCGGGACTGATAAAGCATCAAAAAGAAATCTCCTGCTCGGTCTGCTACTCATGATTTCCGTCTGGCCACTAAATGCTGGCTACATAAATGCCATCCTTGGTTGCGGGCTGAGCTCGTCAATCGTGCTGGCGGTTGTAGCTTTCAAGACGATCCTGATTGTGTGTGGGCTGAGTCTGGTTGGCCGGACACTGATGGAGAGTTCTTCTCGATTGGCACGTCTGGCGCTGCCTGTTGTGGGTGGATTTGTCTTTCTTGTTTGCGCCTGGGCGTCTCCGCTGGCGCAGGATCGGTGGGCGGAGTTTTCATGTCGTCTTGATGAACCCCGGCTCAAGTCCGGGACACGCATTTACCTCTCGTCGATGCCGCCGGTGAGGGAAGGTGAAAGAGTGGCGGCTCTGCTTGATATCAAGTCTGGTGCTGGTCGGAAAAACAGCTTTGCGGTCACAGTTGCCGATACGACCATGCGATTTGTGGGCGGGAAGGGCCAGCTCTTTGATTATTTCTACCCCAAACCAACATATGATATCTATTCCGATCTTATCCCCATTGGCATCGAGGAGTTTCGCCAGTGGGCAATCATCCCTCTGCCTGATTCGCTCCTGGCTGCCAGTGTGAGGCGCAATGGTTTTGTCGATATTTCAGTCGCTATTGATGCCCGTATTGCTGAGGAGAATAACTTCATTGATCTCTACGGAAATTTCGATCATGCCGAGGATGGGATTCACATTCCCGGAATCAGGTTCACTTCGATAGAGCGGTATGTCTTTGAAGATGATCCGCGTGTCAGATATTTTGTAAAATCGCTCTCCGATTCTGCAAAATCATACTATATTCCACGAAACGAAACCTCTGCTGTTTCATCGGAAGATCTCTCGCCTTCTACTGGTCGACAAACCGGAAGGTACAATATCTTCCTGGTTCATTTCAAACCGGACGGCAGCTTTGATGTGTACTGATAAGGATGGGTAGCATATGAAAATTGGTGTAATTGGTTGCGGATACTGGGGCCCAAACTTAATCCGGAATTTTGCCGCGCTGGACGATGTTGAGGTAGTGGCGGTTGCTGACGTTCGCAAAGAGCGGCTTGATTTTATTGCCCGGCTCTATCCTTCGATCCAAACTTTGACTACCGAAGCAAACGACATCCTTAGGTCGCCTGAGATCGATGCTGTGGTGATAAGTACGCCGGTATCATCGCATTTTCCTCTCGGGAAAGAGGCGCTGGCCAACGGTAAGCATCTCTTTATGGAGAAGCCCTTTACCGCGACAGTGGAGGAGTCCGAGACGTTGATCGAACTTGCCGAAAAGAAAAACCTCCGCATCATGGTTGACCACACTTTTATTTATACCGGAGCGGTACAGACGATCAAGCGGATCATTGACGAGGGGCAACTTGGCGAACTCTACTATTTTGATTCAGTCCGGGTCAACCTCGGTCTTTTTCAGCACGATGTGAATGTCATCTGGGATTTGGCACCGCACGATGTGTCGATTATGGAGTATCTGCTGGAACAACCGCCACGGGCAATCTCAGCGACCGGGGTGGCGCACTTTGATACTAATATCGAGAACATCGCTTATATTTCAACCTACTACGACAACAACCTGCTGGGGCACATTCACGTCAACTGGCTGGCTCCTGTGAAGGTGCGCAAGACACTGATCTGTGGGTCGAAAAAGATGATTGTCTATGATGATACCGAGCCGTCGGAGAAGGTGAAGATTTATGATCGTGGTGTGGAGATGATCAAAGACAAGGACCAAATCTACGAGATGCTTGTTCAGTACCGGACCGGCGACATGTTGGCGCCTCAGATCAATCTGACCGAAGCCCTGAAAAATATCAGTCAGGAATTTTACGATGCTGTCTCCGAAAGCAGAGCGCCGCTTACCGACGGCGTTGCCGGTTTGCGCGTGGTGCGAATCCTTGAGGCTGCCAATCAGTCGATACGGAATGGTGGAAAGGTCGTCGAACTCAAATCGTGACAAATCGAAAACAGTACTTCATACATGACAATGCAATAGTCGAAACTGTCGACATCGGCGAGGATACACGAATCTGGGCGTTTTGCAATGTCCAGAAGGGTGCCCGGATCGGAGCATCGTGTAACATCTGTGATCACAGCTTCGTGGAGAACAATGTTGTCATTGGCGATGGCGTTACGGTTAAGAACGGCGTTTCGCTCTGGGATGGAGTTGTAATTGAGGATCGGGTATTCATTGGTCCCAATGCTGTTTTCACAAATGATATTCGCCCGCGAAGTCGAGTAAGCAAACCGCAATTTGATCGCACGCTGGTAAAAGAGGGCGCTACCATTGGAGCCAACGCTACGATAGTAGCCGGTCACACAATCGGAAGGTATGCCTTCATCGGGGCCGGAGCAGTGGTGACATCCGATGTCCCCGATTTTGAGGTCTGGTTCGGCAATCCGGCGCGACATCAGGGGTATGTTTGTAAATGCGCCGAACGATTCGAGTTTGCTACCGGAGGGGAGGAGGTAATCTTGGCCACCTGCTCCTGCGGACTTCAGTACCGGCTCGTCGACGGCACGGTCCAACTGGTGGCAAGCGGGGGATAAGCCGGTTGAAGATTCTGGTAACTGTTCTGGCGTTTAATGAAGGGGACAAGCTCAAGAGCCTCGTCGGGAGGTTTCCGCAGGACCGGGACTATGATCTGCTCTTTGTCGATGATGGTTCCACCGATGGGTCAGGTGATTATCTCAAAAGCTCAGGCTTCAAAGTTATTCGACATACGATCAACAGCGGGGTCGGGGCCGGCATCCGCACGGCGATCGAATACTGCCGCAAGAACGGCTACAATACAATTGTTATCATGGCCGCCAATGGGAAGATGCTTCCCGAGGAGATCAGTCGTCTCACCGAGCCACTGAGGGCTGACCGGGCCGACTATATCCAGGGGTCCAGATACCTTAAAGGTGGATGTTCTCCCAATCTGCCGCTGTTCCGTCGCCTCACGATTAAACTCTTCACTATGATCGTCAACCTTGTTCTCGGGTGGCGCGGAACCGATGTTACCTGCGGGTTTCGAGCATACCGGTTGTCGATACTTGATGATCCCCGTATTGACATCACCCAGGATTGGTTGGGACGCTACGAGATGGAATACTATCTGCACTATAAAGCGTCCAAGTGCGGGTACCGGGTGATGGAAGTGCCGGTCTCGATGGTCTATCCCGAAGATGGGCAGAATTACTCCAAGATTAAACCGTTTGTCGGCTGGTGGTCGATGATCCGTCCCTGGATATTCCTCACTCTCGGTCTCAAAAAGTAAAGTGGCAGTGGCACACCAGTGGCAAGCCACCTTTAAGCTACGCGGTTAGAAGAGGTTAGGTAAGCCGTCGTCCGTGTGCCGAGTTCAAACTTGACACCTCATCAGCAACGGTCTATTGTCGAACCAAAGGAAAGGTTGTATTCGATAGATGAAAAAAATTGTTCTCGCGCTGTTATTGCTGACTATTGTTGTCGCTGTAAGTTTGATCAAGACCTACCGCGGCAGGGTTCAGGAAGCGGCTATCCGCAATCAGACAAGGTCCCAAATGGCTGGCCAGGTTGCCGATCTGCAGCGCAGTGTGGATTCGGTAGTTGGCATAGCAGGGGAAAGGGAATCTCAGTTGATTGATTCGCTGGCCCGGCTCGACCAGAAACATTCCTGGGAGAGGGATTTATTGCAGATGGCTTTGGACGCTCAACGAGTCGAGCGCGATAAGCAACTCGCACAGCATCCCTCAAACAAGCCGACAAACACAACAACCAGTGCCTCCAAGCGTGAGGCCGATCGCCACAGACAGATACTTGAATATTACAAGAAGAGGTATGCCGAACTCCCCAGCGATCTGTCCGACTATGAAAAGGATGTAGCGAGGCGTGAAATTCGTGAGGAGTCAGCCATGAAATTCTCGATTTCGCTTATAGAACTCGATAGAATCAGAGAAAAACATAACCTGAACTACTAAAAGAGATGCCATTTCATTCCAG
>DAOWIM010000017.1 GCA_030640905.1 bacterium | reverse complement strand
TCGGGATGAGACCCCAGGTAGCTATCGAGTCTCTGACCGGTCTCCGATGAGGCGACCACAATCTCAACAGTA
The DNA here is from genome assembly GCA_030640905.1 of bacterium. Taxonomy (GTDB): domain Bacteria; phylum Zixibacteria; class MSB-5A5; order GN15; family FEB-12; genus DAOUUR01. The sequence continues at coordinate 3,949 of DAOWIM010000017.1, read as the reverse complement.
CGCAGGTGGCTATCAGGTGAGTTCATTATTCTGCCGAGACTGCCGCCACACGAAGAACGGATATCATCTCTCTGACAGCGCGCTCAAACCCAACCAGAATAGCCTTTGAGGAAATGGCGTAGCCGATTACAAACTCATCGATATTGCCCAGTTCGACCAGTGGCGCGGCATTCTTGTATCCAACCCCACGACCACAATAGACCGACATCCCGGCCTTGTTGGCCGCCTGTGCCGAGCGGTCGATCCTGTCCAACTCAGCCTGGGCATCCTCAAGGGTGCGAGCATCGGTGTAACCGGATACGGTTATCAAAACGGCGTTCGCTCCGGCTCTGGCGGCTCCGCGAATATCTTCGGGGTCCGGCTCAACCATAAAGCATACATTGGCCCCGACACCATTGAACCGATTGGTGAGATCGGAGAGGTCAATCGACACCGACTTGAAATCGATTGCCGAAACCGGTGCGTTGCTGTCGGCATGGTCGGCCACAAATGTCACCATCCACGGCTTGACCTCAAGCGCCTTCTCGACCATTTCTTCGGTGGGCGGCATCTCGACGCTCAGTTTCGTCTTGACCACACCCTTCAGCAGATACAAATCGCGGTCACGGATGTTCTTGCGGTCGCGTCGCAACTGGATAGCGATACCATCGGCTCCAGCCAGTTCGGCCAACACCGCCGCCTGGGCGGGGTCCGGTTCTCCGAGACGACGCATCTCCCGCAGTGCGGCCACATAATTTAAGTTTACCGATAGAAGCGGCACGGCTCCTCCTGTCGGTTTAAGTTTACAGTGCTTCTTGTTTACGAAAGTATCTTATACGTGACCAGATACTCAGTCAATTCAAAAAACTTTTCGGTGGGGAGTTGTTCGGCCCGAATATTCTGGGGAATGTTCAGTCGCTGAAGGATTTCACGCACTACCGCCGGCTTATCGCAAAGATGCGGCACAAGATTATTCGCCAACTGTTTCCGACGAGATCGAAACGATGCTCGCACGACCTGCTCGAACTTGCTGTAGTCGCTCGGCTGTGGCTTGTTAGAGGGCGCGAGTCTTATCACGGTAGAGTCAACTTTGGGGGGCGGCGTGAAAGATTCAGGAGACACGTCGAAGCAGTTTTCAATATCAAAAAAGAGCCCGGTCAATATCGCCATCGGTGACCAATCTTTCGTTCCGGGCTGCGATGTCAACCGATTGGCGACCTCACGCTGCACCATAAACAGTGCCGAGACGATCCTGTCACGATTCTCCACAACCCAGTCGATCACGGGCGATGTAATATTGTACGGAAGATTGCCAACCAGTTTGAAACGATCAAACCCCGTTTCCTCTGCCGTCATAGAGAGAAAATCACGGTTCACCACAGATACATTCTCGCAACTTGCCAGCGATTTGGTAATGGTAGCGTAGGCGCTGCGTTCGATTTCAACCGCCAGCACACGCGCTCCCGATTCGGCCAGCGGAACGGTTAACGCGCCACGACCGGGACCGATCTCGACAATCGCCTCACCGGCAGCGGGCTCGATTGCCTCGACGATACGAGCGATGACTATATCGGAATTGAGAAAGTGCTGTCCGAATCTCTTTTTGGCTTTTGGTGGCATCGTTAACTCTGCTGATATTCCCAGTGCGCGGTCACTACTACCCGCCAAACGTTTCTACCAGACCAAAAAACTTCTGGCAAGTGCGATCTACTGTCTTCTCAACCTCGGCCACGCTTATCTGTTTGAGTTCGGCCAACTTCTCATAGACAAAACGGACATAGGCCGGATAGTTGGTCTTGCCACGGTGCGGCATCGGCGTTAGATACGGAGCGTCAGTCTCAAGAATCACTTTCTCCAGCGGCACCTCAACGGCAAGACGGGACATCTCGGAATTCTTAAACGTGATGATACCACCAAACGATATGAGGAAACCGAGATCGAAAACGCGGTCAGCCTCGGCAGCATCGCCGAGAAAACAATGAAAGACGGCTCCGGTCAACTGTGAGGCATACTCAGTGAGAATCGCCATCGTATCGTCGAATGCCTCTCGTGTGTGAATGACAACCGGCAACTTTGTCTCAACCGCCAATTCCAACTGCCTCTGGAACACAACTCTCTGCACGTCACGCGGAGAATGATCGCGATAGAAATCCAGACCGATCTCCCCCACTGCAACAACTTTCTTTCTGGCACAAAGCTGCCTTAGCTGGTCGAAGAGGCAATCATCGAACGTCTTTGCATCGTGCGGGTGCACACCAACGGTAGCATACACACTATCATGTTGTTCGGATAATTCCACAGAACGCAACGATGATGCCAAGTCAACTCCGATGTTGATAATCGTGTGAACACCTTCGCTGGCAGCAGACTTGACAGCTTCATCTCGCTGACCATCGAACTTGTCGAAATCGAGATGACAGTGACTATCGATCATTAGCTGATCTTGGCGCCGGGGGGAAGGTCACCATCGGGCGTCAGCAACCGTAGTTTCTTTCCCGAACTGGCCGCCAGAAGCATCCCGTTGGATTCAATCCCACGAATCTTCGCCGGTTTCAGGTTGGTCACCACAATGATTTTTTTACCGGTGAGCTCGTCGGGCGCATAATGCTTGGCAATGCCGCCCACAATCTGTCGTTTTTCCGAACCGAGGTTAATCTGAATCTTGAGCAACTTGTCGGCACCCTCAACCGGTTCGGCACTGATCACTTCGGCCACTCGCAACTTGACGCGGGCGAACTCAGAGATATCGACCAGACCTTCTCCCTCGGCTTTCTCGCCGGTCTTTTCTTCAGCCTTGTCAGTTTTCCTGGCGATAAGACGCGGGAAAATCGCCTCACCGAGATGCAAGGCTGTTCCCGGTTCCATCTCAAAAAACTTGCGGGCGTGATCCAGCGACAGGGTGCTATCATCGAGTGCCAGAACTTTCCGAATCTCTCTCATCTTGCCGGGCATCACCGGAAAGAGTATCGTCGAAACAATTCGGATGACCTCGCAACAGGCATAAAGAATACCGCCCATTTCCTCAAGCTTACCGGCCTTGGCAAGTTTCCATGGGGCCTGATCGTTAAAGAACTTGTTGGTGGCACGCACCAGGTCCATCGCGCTGTCGATAGCTTTGCCAATTCGGAAATGTTTGATATGACCGTACGCTTGATCGGGAAGTTTCTCCGCCAGTCCCATCAGAGGCTGGAGGTCATCAATCTCTTTGGACGGCTGCGGCAACTTACCATCGAAATTGACCATCACCATCTTGACCACGCGCGAGACGAGATTGCCCAGATCGTTGGCCAGATCAGAATTATACTGTTCGATAAAACGTTTGACGCGGACATCGCCATCGATCCCAAAAGGGTATTGCGTTAACAACAGGTAGCGGGTGCCATCGGGGCCAAACTCGGCGACCAGTTCGGATGGATCAATCATGTTGCCACGCGTCTTGCCCATCTTCTCGCCATCGACTGTAAAAAAGCCATGCAGGAAAATCGTATCAGGGAGTTTCACACCGGCTGCCATCAGCATTGCCGGCCAATAGAGACAGTGGAACTTCAAAATGTCCTTCGCCATCAGGTGAACGACTTCACCCTCGTTCCACCACTTCTCGAAACTGTCGGGATCATCGGCATAACCGATAGCCGAAATGTAGTTGGTCAGCGCATCGACCCACACATAGGCCGATTGAGTCTCATCGAACGACAACGGAATACCCCAGGTCACTCGTTCGCGCGAGAGTGAAAAATCGGGCAGGTCCTGTTTTATCAAACCAAGGATTTCGCGGCGACGTTCTTCCGGGAGAATCATCAACTCGTTTGATTCAATCTTCGCTTTGATCTTATCGAGGAACGCAGTCAGGCGGAAAAAATAATTCTTCTCTTTCAGCACCTCCGGTGCACGAGCGTGGTCGGGACAGACACCATCGACCAGTTCCTTCTCGGTCATGAACTTTTCACACCCGGTGCAATAGAGACCCTCG
>DAOWIM010000001.1 GCA_030640905.1 bacterium | reverse complement strand
GTCTTGATAGTGATACCCAGATGATACTCGGCTCTACGGTCCATCTCGGTAAGGTCGTGATGAATCTCATCGTCAATGCTTTTGATGCCATGCCTGATGGTGGCAAGTTAACTGTGCAGACTACGCAGCGCCATCTCAACGCTCTTCTCGGCGGATACGAGAAGGTCAAAGACGGCGACTACATGCTCTTGAGTGTACGAGACACCGGTATCGGGATTGCCGCTGAGGATATTGACAAGATATTCGAGCCATACTATTCCAAAAAGAAAATGGGATCCAGCGGCAGTGGCTTGGGGTTGTCGGTTGTTTATGGTATTGTCAAAGACCACAAGGGCTTCTACGACATAAAATCAACTATCGGTGAGGGGACAGAGTTCATTCTGTATTTCCCAATCACCAGTGAGCAGGCCCGGAGAAAAGCTCCCGAAGTAGAACAGGTCGGAGGCAGCGAAACGCTTCTTGTTGTTGACGATGACCCCGATCAGAGACAGATGGCCTGTGACCTTCTGGAAAGTCTCGGCTACGAAGTCGAAGTGGCTATCCACGGCCATGACGCCATTGAGTTCCTTAAAGATCGCACCGTTGATTTAATTCTTCTTGATATGATAATGGAGAAGAACTTCGATGGTCTCGATACGTATCGCGAGATTGCGAAGATTCATCCCGGCCAAAGAGCATTGATTGTCAGTGGTTTCTCAGCCACAGAAAGAGTGGCCGAAATGCAAAAACGGGGCGCCGGACAGTACATCAGAAAGCCATACACTCGCAATACAATCGCCAGGGCAATCAGAGAGGAACTGGACAAGACGATAGACACACGACGCTCCCCCGTTCAACAGGCTTAGCGTTGACCGCCACGTTATCCGTAATTCGCGTCTATCGATTTACTCGTGATGCAGCGAATACCGCAGATGACAACACTCAGGACAGGTCAACGCTCAAGGTGACGGCCAGAGCGAAAAGACGGGCACGATCTCTCTGAATTGGGATCAAATGTATATCGTTTGACCAGACGCCATCTGTCACGCTGTAGTTGTTGTATTTCTGCACAGTTTCAGGGGGGACGACTATCATTCTGCCATATCGCCCGAAGGCTCATCGGGCAACGTTCCGATTTTGTCTATGACTGGCCTGCTGTCATGGTTGCTATAGGACAAGCATCAATGCAACGGTTGGGATTGACATAGATAGCGAAAACTAAAGAGACCTACATCTACACAAGGAGGCACAATGCCTGCAAAGAAAACTCTAATGATCGGTATGGCGGTAATGGCGGCGCTGTTGCTTGGTTCAACAGTGGTCGGCGAGGAACTGGAAATCTCCGGTTTCTTTGATGTCACCAGCACGTACCAGAATTCACAAAGTGACCAGAGCGACTTTGGTCTCGGTCAGGCCGAAATCGACCTGGAAAGCCAGCTATCTCCGACAGCGGCGATGGCTGTGGCCGTAGCCTACAACAATGAGAGCGGACAGTTTGAACTCGGTTGTGCCGAAATAGCTCTCTCTCTTTATTCCAATAATAATACGTTTGTCAACTCGTTTGATGTCGCGGCCGGGCAGTTCGATGTTCCGTTCGGGATCGACTACCATGTCTACCATTCGATCGAACGCAAGCTGGTTACATCTCCGATGGCTGTTGACCTTACTCACGGCGGTTGGAATGATTATGGTGTCAAGTTCAATATGGCTACTCAGTACTTCAATGTTGGTATCTTTGGTGTCAACGGTTTTGAGTCGTCTTTTGAAGTGAGCACGGCCGCTCAGAGTCTGGCCCTTGGTGTCGCCGAGGGTGAAGAAGTCAATACGACTCCGGCCAACGCCTTCGGAACACGCGTGGGTGTTATGCCGATTGACGGTCTGGAGCTTGGCGGTTCGTTTGCGATCGGGATTAACGAGTCTGGCAAAGATGAGATGCTGATGGCCGGTGTCGATATGCAGTACTCAATCTCAAATGTTGACCTCAAGGGCGAGTATATCAGCCATTCGCTGAACCGTTCGATTGCGGGCGAAAAGAACCAGGGGTACTACTTCCAGTCGACCTACAACATGAATCGTACTTTTCTGGTTGGTCGTTACGGTTCGTTCAAGCCGGACGGTCTGAAATGGTATGACCGCATCTCATTGGGTGGCGGTTATGGTGTTACCGATGGTGTCGAACTTCGTTTCGAGACAACCATCAACGAAAACAGCAACAACAACACCAATATTTTACAGATGGTGGTCGGTTTCTAAGACTGACTACATCGATTATTCAACCGGTGGGGAAGAGGATATCTTCCCGCCGGTTTTTTGTGAGTACAAGTGCCTGCCCTGCCGCCCACAGTAAGATCCCACCGCAAGCGGGCCTGTTGATAAACCTGTTTTGCCGTTGTGTCAGGTCTTGATCCCGCGCAAACGGGATTGTGACCTGACACGTAAGTACATGTTAGGCAATGGCGGCAGGTCACACAAATCCGTAGAAACGGATTCGCAAGACCTGCCGCAACTACATAGATCCCACCGCAAGCGGATGGGGCACCCGAGCCACAAACCCCAACGGGTGGGTTTCCCCTGAAATAAACTGTCGTTCCGAACCTACGGGCACGCCGGTGGTGCCGGGCCTAATGGCACGCCGAACAAGTACTCCACCAGATACGTGATATCGGATATGTTGATTGCACCGTTCGGACTGCTATTGACGTCAGCTTCATTTGGGCACGGTGGTATGGGTCCGAGCGGGATTCCGAACAGGTATTCCACTAAGTAAGTAATATCCGAAATGTTGACATTCTCAGCGCCATCTCCATTAGCGTTGCCACGGATATTGATACAACAGCAGGCATCACCGGGGGGAATACCATCGGCATCTTCCTGCCCCGGATTAGGTACGTCAGGGCAGTTGTCACAGCCATCCGCGATAGCATCGGAGTCCTGGTCGATGTTGTCGTCAAAACCGGGACATTGATCGCAGGCATCGCCGGCGCCGTCGGAGTCAGTATCTTCCTGAAGTTCATTGGCTACGGTCGGGCAGTTGTCGCAGGCATCACCGAGGTTGTCACTATCTGAATTCAACTGGTTGGAGTTGGGTACCGAGGGGCAATTGTCGAGGACATCAGCGATACCGTCGGAATCGGTATCAGCAGAAACGGTCACTGTCGTAGCAGCATTGTTATTTGTTTCATTTCTTTCTAATTTCCAATTATCTTTATCAACTATCACAGAAATATCATAAGTTCCTTCTGTAAGTTCAATCATTGTGCTAACAGCCACTGAATCATTAGAATCAATATTAATTATCTGTTCATCAATTAATTCAGAACCAGTATAAAATCTAACTGAAACATTTGTTAAGTCTATTAAATTTGCATTATTTGAAATATTTGAAGTTATTGTTAATTCTTCTCCCACAACAGGAGCTTCATTTGAAAGATTCATATCTAAAGTTAAATCAGGATACCAATCTAAACTTTCCCAGTTTCTAACTCCCCATCCTGGCCCACTAGGACCATCATATCTCCAAACAGGTTTTGTCTGGGTTTCAAAATCCCATCCTACTGCTCTTCCAAAAACATCAATTACAACCATATCTGTAATATAGTCTCCTCCCCATCCAAGTGACCTATACAAGGTATTAGTATTTTCATTTATTATATTATAAAAATTATCCCACTCTAAATTATAATCATCTCTCATCATACTAAACATCCAGGCGGTGATGTCATACCCATAACTTTCTTGAATTTCATTTTCACTAGGAGAAGTATCATAATAATCATTAGCAACATAATCTTCCCAATTAAAGTAAGAAGATCCTAAGAAAACTTCAGTGTCGGCTGTTTCTTGACTAATATCCCCATAAATAGATAAAATATTATATTCATGATACTCTGCAAACCCTTCTGTAAGCCACCTATTTGCCCATATTGGAACAGGATTTATTGAATGCAATGTTTCATGTAAAGCAACACCCATATATGGCCAATTATTTCCCAGCTCTCCAAGGCCTCCTGGTTGGGGACAGCCAGGCATATACAAAGGATCTGAAAAAATAATATTTGCTTGCCCAGGAATTGCACTTCCACCATAACATCCTGTTGTTGATCCATTAACATAAATTTTTAATTTCATTTCATAAAACTGCTCAGAACTCCAACCAGTAATATTTTCCATTAATTCATATCTTGGTTCAAACTTATTAAAAAATTCATCAATTTCAGGAGTATTGTTATTGTAATAATTTTCTTCGATATAGACATCGAAGCGCTCGTAGAAAAGCTGCACCCAGGTTTCATCCATGCTCTTATGTATAAGAACTGTGGTGTCCTGCAAGGTGGAGTCCTCACAATCACAGTCGGGCGGATCAATAATCGGTTTGATTTCTATGCCCCGGTAAGACATCTGTATTGTCCCGTTATCAAAATCCTCGATTTTTTCAATCCCCATTTCTGTGCGCGTTATTTTCACCCCGCTCCTTTGAACAAGTGAAACTTTTCGATACGGCGCTACAGAGGACGGCTGTGTGTTACCTTTGTACGGGGTGATAATCTCGCGGTAGGGGCGATCGGGGACGGAGTTTGTTATTACCTCGGCTTGATAATATGGTTGCTTTGCCTTTTTACTTGATGCCTGCTTAATTATCCTGCTAACACTCCGTACGACTCTTTTTCTCTTCTCAGCCTCGGTAGGTGGAAGCGGTTTGACAATCGACTGACGGGCGACTCTCACGCTGTCCATGTCTATCTCTTTGATCATATTGCTCCAGACGACCTGCTTGTTCAATTCTGTGGTGGAGTTGTTTGCTTGAAAAGTGACATCGGATTGATTGAATATAGCCTCATGACTGTCGAGCTGCTTACAGTGAGTCAGGCCGTTCGGAGCACGATCTGCCTCAGTCACGTAAGCATGGATCGGACAGGCGCTCAAGAGTATGAACAATGATATCAGGACACGCATAAACAGCTCCTTACCGTAGATTTTGGTATTGCTGCAATCACTACAATATAGCCGGAAAGGTCGGATTTGTCAACGGGGTTTCACGGGCATTACCACCAGGCTTGCCTCTGCCGGAATCTCGGTAGGCAGGTTTGTTGCGCCGGTGGGTTCTTTGTGGTTGTATTGCCGGGCTGATCGACATACCTTCCCAAAACGAAAATTACGCGGCAGCAGGAGGAAAGCAAAGATGAGACACAGAGAACCCCTCGGATATGGCAAGAATCACGTTTTGATGCTTCTGGTGGCAATGATAGCATTGGCCGGACTGGCATGTTCCGGATCGCAACAGCCGACTCAAACCGGAGCCTCCACAGTGTCCAGCCAGGCATATTCTGCAATGGCTCAGGCCGACTGGGAAGCTTATTCGGGGTTGCTTCATCCAGACGCGGCGGCAGAATTCAAAGCTACGATAATGAAACCGATCAACGCATCTTTTCCGCCTGATTCAGCGGTTACCGAAGCTGATACGATAACGATCCTGGGGAGGCCTTTCCCAGTACTCGCATTAAGGGAGATGGAGGCACAAACGTTTTTCCATATTATCCTCAAGACAGTCTTTGAAAGTGTTCCCCAGTTGCAGAGTACTTTCCTGACGATGCAGGGCGATGTGATCGGTGAGGTAAAAGAGTCTGAAGATATTGTCCATGTGGTAGCTCGGACAACAATGAACATCGGTGGGGCAGACGTCAGCGAAATGAACGTCATGACTGCTGAGAAATACGCAGGCGATTGGAAAATTCACCTCTCGACCAAAACAAGAGGACTGGCCCAGCTGGTTCAGCAGGCGCTTTCTCAACGGATGGGATAAGAGCCGGGACCGCTGAGAGTAGATTGGATCGACGAGACCTGAAGTCAGATTGGTTCATTAGCAGGTTGTTGAAAAACTCATTATAGTGGCGCTATGACGGCGGACACAAGGCTCGCCGCTACGCGATGAGGGACTGTCGTCCCGCGTAGAGGGCGGCTTTATGTCGCCCGTCCTCAACCGCACCTAAAGTAAACTCATAGCAAGAACGCTTTTTCAACAACCTGTTAGATGTTCGTCTTGCCGAATTTGAGTTAGTCGGTATATTGATTGACTATGATTTCGGTTGCTGCCAGAGTATTTCGAGGTGAGGCGATTGAGGGTATCGGTTTTTCCGACCCGCCCTTGGGGATTGCCGTGAAAGTACACGACGGGAATTTTCGGGTAGTTGGTCCAATTGTGGTTGAAGTGCTCAAACAGCTCGGAATTGTTGGCAATACGTCCGGTTTTTCGTATCTTCAGAGATACGAACGACCGGAAGTACTCAACGCTCGGAAGATTGTTACCGGGCACGTGGTTCCGGAGTTCAAACTGAGACAGATTTGAGGTTTTTTTGGAATTGTCATGAGAATATCGTTTATACATCTTGGATTGGAATACCATCGTCGTCGGGTCAAGTCGGCCACCTGAGTCATACCTCCCAATCGGCAACAACTCATTCAACCCGAACCCCAAGGAGGTAAATAGTGAAGAAGAATCGCCAACCAGCAGAACCATATCGGATCAAGTCAGTTGAATCGATCCGCTTGATAAACCGCAAAGAACGCGAAGAACGAATCGTCCAGTCCAAGTACAACGTGTTCCAACTCGGCGCGGACGATATCTATATCGATCTGTTAACCGACTCCGGTACGGGCGCCATGTCAAACCGCCAGTGGGCGGCTCTGATGCTCGGCGACGAAACATATGCCGGGGCGGCATCGTGGAAACGTTTTAAGGCGACCGTTCAGGAAATATTCGGCAAGCAGTTTGTGATTCCTTGTCATCAGGGGAGGTCGGCGGAAAACCTGATGTTCAGTACGATCCTCAACAAGGGGGACTACGTCCTTAACAATACGCACTTTGATACGACTCGGGGCAATACGCAGCATAAGGGTGGCATCCCTCTCGATTTCCCCTGTGCCGAGGCCAACCAACCCGAGCCGTCTCCATTTAAGGGCAATATGGATACCTCGCGCCTCGACGAGTTCATTCGCAAGGAAGGTGTTGACCGTGTGGCGATGGTCATAATGACGATTACCAACAACTCGGTTGGGGGCCAGCCGGTTTCGATGAAGAATATCAGCGAGACTTCGGATGTCTGTCGTGAGCACAACATACCGTTCTTCTTTGATTGTGCCCGTTTTGCCGAGAATGCGTATTTCATAAAACGAGATGAACCCGGATATGCCGATCGTTCGATTCCCTCAATTGTAACGGAGATGTTTGAGGCTTGCGATGGTGTGATGATGTCTGCAAAGAAAGATGGTCTGGCTAATATTGGTGGATTTATCGCCCTCAATGATGAACAGCTATACGATCGCCTGACTGAGTTGATGATTATTGTGGAAGGTTTTCCGACCTACGGCGGACTGGCCGGTCGTGATCTCGATATTATCAGTGTTGGTCTTAAAGAGGTGCAGGATTTTGATTATCTCGATTTCCGTATCGAGCAAGTGGAGTACTTCGGGCAGAAAATCAAAGAGGCCGGTATCCCGATAGTCGAACCAACCGGTGGCCACGCGGTTTTTGTCGATGCCGGTAAGTTCCTGCCCCATATTCCTGCCGAGCAGTATCCAGCCCAGGCGCTGTCGGTGGCTTTTTATATTGAAGGGGGAATCCGTGTGGTCGAAATGGGTTCGATCATGTTTGGTGGTACCGATCCCAACACTGGTGAAAAACTGATAGCACCGCGTGAACTGGTACGTATGGCTCTACCACGACGAGTCTACACTAATTCGCACCTTGACTTTGTTGCCGAGGCAGCCAGCAAGATCGAAGCTCGGAAAAGTTCCCTCACCGGATATAAGATCACCAGAGAAGCCAAATTCCTCCGCCACTTTACCTGTGAATTGGAGCAACTGGCTCCCCGAAGTGTGGAAATTGGCGGGTGATGAGGGGCAAGCCCCATTTAAGGACAACGATAGTCCTCTTCGGCTTAGCATCGATTTTGGCCTGCTCAGCGGTCAGGATTGAAACTGGCCAGACCCGGGAAGAGGCGGTTGAGTCTGCCGAAGTGCGGGCCCGGGGGATAAGAGCAGAGTGGGCTACCAGGATTAAGTCGGTATCACCAACCGAGATAGCCGCGCTTGAGGCCGACTTGATCGGTCAGGTAGTTGATATATATGTGGGGTTTGGTCGTCGGGTGGCAGCACAATGGCGCGAGGCTGAAGCGGGGCGGGGCGAGGTAGTGACAGCCGAGGAGATGCGAAAAATGATTGATCTCTGGGTCGAGCGGGAATGGCCGATTCTCAAGGCCCGTGAGGATAATGTTGAATACGGTGCAGATCGTATGCGGGAAGATGCTATTGTTTCGGAATTGGCCCTGGAAGCTGTGAACAAACTACTGCTTCATATGTATGAAGTCTACAACGCGGTCTTTTTTCCGATGGGAACGCTTAGCGATTATGAGGTTGGCCTTGACCGGGCGCATCAGGAGGCTCAGCGATTGATGCAGCAATACCGGCAACTGATTTGACCTGACAGCACTCGTTTTTCCCCGCGAGATAGGAAATCGGTTTCATGGTCGGCTTTATCGGGTTGCTGGTCGCTGGAGCTGGTTGAGCGTAAGTGAATGCGTGGTAGATAGTTATGTGGCAGGAGAGGGGCTGGCCGCCATCGGCAGCAGAATTGCTCTACTCTGTATGGTTGAGCCACACTGAGGTCTTGACATTGTGGCTGGAACTTTTTAGGTTGTAACGTCTTATACAATGATGGAGGTAGATTTATAGCGCTACGGTTAACGGTTAGTTAGAACTTGTGTTGCGGAAATAAGTGTATTTTTTTGCTGGCCTGAAAACCGTGGTTGTAAATCTAGCTGGTTCCCGGGCCGGGCGTTAACCCGGTGGAACATGATCAGACACTTGTATAAGACATTTTTCTTTTCGGTATTACTTGCCACAGCGGTTTCATCCGCCTCGGCGAGTGATATTGATATTCTCTCTTCCTCCAATACCGAGTTCCGTTTCCGTTTGACAGTGCAGGCTGCTGATCTTGACCGTATTGTCGGTGATGATTCCACCGCTGTTTACGCTGCGAGTATCAAGATAGGCATACCGTTCGGTTCACAGGTAAGCCTTACCCGAGTCGAAGGGCTGTCATTTTCGGCTCTGGATAATGATCTCCTGAAAGTCCCCGTTGCTGAGAATCTACCTCTGGTCACTTTGTCCCAACCGATCCAGGTTCGCGGTCGTCAAATTGTCGCGATTAATGTATATCCGGTTACGCCGGAAGGACAGTACGAGTCGATAGAGGTTGGAGTTACTTTTTCCGGTGGTCTGATATCTGGCTCGATATCATCCCGTGACGTGCATTTTGATCGGATATTCGGTCGAGTTCTGGCCAATTATGAATCGTTCAGACATTGGCCAGTTCCTGCCAGAGCTGCCGCGAAGCTGGCCGGGGTAGCATCCGGACCTTTCAGTGATGCCTCAAGCTGGTACAAAATTGGCGTCAACCAGACCGGATTGATCAAAGTCACCGGGGCGCACCTTGAAGGAGCAGGGCTGGTTCTCTCCGCGTTTGATTCCGACGACATCCATCTCTACAACGGCGGTGGCAAAGCTGTGCCGGCAGATAATGCCGAAGATCGACCCGAATTTCGCGAGGTGGCTATTATTGTTAATGATGGGGGCGATGGTCAGTTTGATCGTGGCGATCACTTTCTGTTCTTTGGCGAACATGTAAACAGGTGGTCGCGTCAACCGGTTGATACCTTCATGACAAGCAGCTACGCGGATCATAATGTATACTGGCTGACCGCTGAGAGCTCTCTCGGGGGAGTCGGGCTTCGGATGACTCAGGTCGATGTTGCCCCCGATGGTATCTACGATACGCTGGTCACCGAATTTAGCAGAAAAGCTTATGCCGAGCAGGACAATATCCTGCGTAAGTACCGCGACGGCAAGATATTTGACTACTATACTTGGTATTGGGCAAATGATTCGGCACTGACACTCTATATGAATACTCCAGGTGTTGTCCAAAGTGATACGGCCGTGGTAATCCTGCGCGGTCGTTCATTCAACCCATCTGATTTCACAGTGAACGGTGCGGCGGGGTTCAGTCGCGGCTATGACGACAAGACATGCACCTACCGGACTCTCAGCCTCAGTTCTGGTCTTAACGAGATCCACTCTGCTTTTTGGGGACAGACTTCTGTTCTACCCTATTTCGATAATATCACTATCCGCTATAACAGCGTCATTCAACCATCGGGCAACAAACTCGATCTGCCGCTGGGGGATTTCGACGGCGAGGCTCGAATTGTTGCAGTCGATCAATTTTCTGCAGCTCCTTATCTGTTCAACATCAACGATTCACAGCGACCGGTTCAGTTGGTCGGCTATGAGCGATCCGGCGATATCACGTTTGAAACTGCTCTTGCCGCGACTGGCGGTAATCGGTTTTTCTTCGGGACGGAATCCTCGGCATCGGCGCCAACATATGTCACCGTAGCTACTCCCACAGATTTGCAAACTGCGCTGGTTCAGACTGATCTGATCATTGTAACAGACCAGCAGTTTGTGACGGCTCTCAATGAATATGTCGCGTACCGTGAAAATGCCGGCTACTCGATTCAGGTTGTCTCTGTTGATGATATTATGGACAACTTCTCCTGGGGATTGTACGATCCGCTGGCTATCCGGGACTTTCTGAAGTATGCTTACGAGACTTATCCGTTGCCGATGCCCTATGCGGTGCTGTTTGTTGGTGATGGCAACTACGACTGCCTGAATCATCTGGGGCTGGACGCCGACAATTTTGTGCCACCGTTTATCAATCCCATCGATGTTCCCACTTCTTCTTCCGATGACAACTACGTCTATTTTGGTCGCTATGGCATATTCGACAGTGACTCAACCTACATGTCACCTGACCGTGGTTTTGATATGATGACGGCCCGTTGGCCGGTGGACGATGTTACCGATATTGCAACTATCACCGAAAAGATCAAGCGGTATGAATCTGCAGACAACTATGGCAGCTGGCGGCTTAATCTATCACTGGTTGCCGATGACGAGAGTGGCGACAACGAGGTGGAGGTTGAGCATGTTGTAGATAGTGAAGTACTCTCGAAGTACCATGTTCCCGCTGCTCTGAATCAACACAAGATATATCTCTGGGACTATCCGCTGGTAAATGGCGAACGTCCCGATGTCAACGAAGCGATAATCAATCGTGTCAATAAGGGAGCCCTCGTGATTAACTACGTGGGACACGGCAACCCCAATGTGTGGGCTCACGAACATGTGTTCCGTCGTTTGGAAGACATCCCCAGGCTGAACAATTATGATCGGCTGCCGCTGTTCTATGTAGCTTCGTGCGCTATTGGCTTCTTTGACGATCCAGGACGCGACGGTATGGCTGAAGCGCTGTTGACTGATCCCACCGGCGGCGCTATCGCGACAATATCAGCCACGCGGATGGTCTATTCTTCGCCCAATCACGATCTCAACGTGGCAATTTTCGACGAGTTGTTCTACGATGATTCTCTGACGATATGCGAAGCTGTTTTCGCCGCCAAGCTTGGACGTCAGTATCTGGACCCGGTTACCATTGTGCCGAATCGGAATGATCGTGCTTTCCAGTTCTTTGGTGATCCGTTGCTCCAACTCGGCCTTCCCAGGCACCAAATTGAATTTGACCAATCACCATCCAGCCTGACGGCTTTGAAAACGGCTCGTGTGTCCGGTCAGGTAGTTGATGCCGAAGGAACTCCGGTGATCGGCGACGGGACAATCTACGCCGAAGTTTATGACTCCAATCGCGAAAAGCTGCACCGAATTCTCAATGATTTTGGGTCAGTAATTGACTCAGTCAGCTATGAACTGACCGGCCCAACCATTTTCCGGGGGAAGGCATCAGTAGTGGGCGGTCACTTCGATTTTGAGTTTGTTCCTCCCCTTGACATCGGCTACGGTGGGTCGGGAGCCAGAATCTCTGTCTATGCTTCATTGGCTGGTGTCGCTGGCGCCGGAGTGATCGACTCAATCGAAATCGCCGATACTATTGCTGTTTTTACAGACTCGGTCGGGCCCGAAATTACCTGTGCGGTTGGCGACAAGGAGGACTTCGTTAGCGGCGATGTCATCGCCTCCGGCGACGCTCTCCGGCTGACATTTTCGGACTCATCGGGACTCAACCTTGCCGCAGGAATTGGGCATGGCATAATGCTGGCAATCGATGGCATGACCGAATCAAGGATCAATTTGACACCTCTATTTGAGTACGATCAGGACGATTACACGACCGGTAGCCTGACCTATACGCCCGTTAATCTCTCGCCGGGTCTTCACAGTTTCAGGGTAATTGCCTGGGACAATGCCAATAACCCGAGCATGGTTGAGTTTAGCGCCGAGGTGGTAACCTCCAGCAGTCTGGCAATCAATGACTTGTTGAATTACCCCAATCCCATGGCTGATTCGACCAGATTCTCATTTGTGCTGACCCAGTCGGTCCAGAGCCTTCGGCTGGAGATATTCACTCTCTCTGGTAAGAAGATAAAAAGCTTCCATCAGTACTCAATGACACCGGCCTATTATGACGATATAGTATGGTATGGCCGGGATGACGACGGAGATCGAGTAGCAACCGGTGTTTATCTGTATCGTGCCAGCGCTCGTCCAGTTTCCGGGGGCGACCCGGTAGAAGAATTTGGGAAAATAGTAGTTATTAACTAATATAGAATGGAGTATGTGCATGAGATTACGTAACCTTGCAACTTTCGTCCTCGCTTTCATCCTGGTAATTGCTGCCGTCGGTGACAGTTTCGCCGACATCTCCAATGCTGCGGTGCTGTTCCTTAGAATAGCGCCAGGCGCCCGCGCCGCCGGTATGGGGGAAGCGTATGTTGCGGTCGCCGATGATGCCACCGCCACTCACTGGAATCCCGCCGGGTTGGGTGCTCACCCACTTTCTGGTAGCTGGATCGACTCACGGATTCCCGTGGAATACCGTCCGCTCAAGGCGATAGCCTCGTTGAAAAAGGGTCATGGTACCGGTTTGGACGCTTGGGAAATTTGGGCGCTGACGGAGAAGGGGCTCATCAGGTACGATAACGAATGGCACTCATACGAGAAATTTGCGACTAAGACAACCCAGACAGTCAAACAGATTGTCTCGTCCTATTTCAACGTTGAAGACGAAGAGAAGCTGGCTCCGATCCTCACCCGGGTTGCCGAAGCCAATAACAAAGGCAGTCTGGAATCTCTCACCGGCTTGCGGGATTCGATCCTTGCTGTTGTTCCTGCGGAGTATTCTGCTCGTGAATCGTTGAGCGAGAATCTCGACAGCTTGATTGTATGCTATCCGCTTTGTCGTCTCAACTGGGACCAGATCAACGAAATGGAGAAGCTTCTCGGTAAAGGTCTCAGTGAAGATGGACTTTCGGAAGTGGAGACTGACCGAATCAGCTTTGCCGTTGAAAAGGCCCGGATGCGCTTTATCCCTGAAGATATGAAAGTACCGTACAACGCCTATCTCACAGGCGATGTGACCGCAATTGCCTCCACCGAAGAGTTTCTATTGATCGGAACAGTCGATGGTTTGGTTGCATATAACGGAAAGAGTTGGCGCTCTTTTGGCGAAGATGATGGCCTTCCCTCCACGAATGTCCAGTGTCTTTACTCTGCCGGCAAGACGATATTTGTCGGTACTGACAAGGGTGTGGTTCGTTATGCCGGTCTCAATGTTTCCGATGTTCCGGTTAGTGAGCAGCTTCCCGAGGGTTCGGTAACCGCAATTGGCGCCTCTGGGCTGAGTAATATCTGGATCGTTCTGAACAGTGATCTATATCATTTCAATGGTGCAGGCTGGTCGAATGCGGTAGACTATACGGTTGTTCTGGCCGATACGCCTGACACTATCGCCGAGAAGTTTGCTCTCTATGACACGCCCGAAGAAAAACAGGATTGGCTGGTCAAGTTCAGTGAGATGACAGCTACTCCGGTCGCACCAGTTATAGCTGCTGAGATACCGGCAACAGAAGAAGGCGAAGTAGCGGAGGCTGATCAAGATTCCTCTGGTGTAACTGAGGAGACTGCCGCTCCGGAGACAGCTCCCGCAGATGAAACTGCCGACCTGCCGGAAGCTGCCCCACAGCCGAAGGCTGCCGACGGACTGACGCCCGGTATGATTCTTGATGTGCCGTATGTGGCGGGAATCAATGAAGAAGTTCTCTCTATCCACGTTGATATACTCAATCGAGTGTGGCTCGGTACGGAGAACGGGATATATGTTTTTGACGGTAAGCAGTGGGAAACTCATGGACGCGACCGTCGCATCAACAAAATTGGCGGTAACGGTGCTACCCTCTATTTTGCTACCGATAGTGGATTGGTTGAGTTCGATGGTGTCGGTAACTGGCGCCGTTCCAGTGTCAAAGGGATGGGTGATGCGTACGCTGTTGATGTCATGATGCTTGATGGCGAACCACTTGTGGCCAGCGATGAGAAAGTCGTGCTTCGGGCAAGCGGACGCACTGTGATCGACCTTATGCATGTCAACTGGCTCCCCGAACTGGCCGATGATCTCTGGTACGGTTTCATGTCATTTGTCCACGACTTCAGCTGGGGTACAACCGGTGTGAGTCTGACCGGTATATCATACGGAACTTTCCAGCGTACCGGTGAGATGGGTCCCGAAGTGCTCGGTGACTTTGAGTCGTTTGATATCGCTCTTGGTTTATCGTATGGGACATCGTTGACCAACAAGCTCAAGGGTGGTGTGACAGCCAAGATTATCTACTCGCGTCTTGCCGATATTGGAGCCGGCGAGGAGCGCGGTACTGGTTCGGCTACCGGCTTTGCAATTGACATGGGGTTGCTACAGCAGGTAAATGATCGACTCCGTCTTGGTCTTGCCATAACAAACATTGGTCCCAAGATGACTTATATTGACGCGGCTCAGGCTGATGATCTCCCGCGCAACCTCGCTTTTGGCTTCGCTTATGAACTGATGAAGTCCGATTTCTACGAATTGCTGGTTACATCGGAGATCAACAAGATTCTCGTTGGTCTTGACGACGGATTTAGTGCGGAGCTTGAACAAACCGTATTCAATACCGGCGCTGAATTCATTTATGGCAATATTCTGGCCCTGAGGGCTGGGTATATCCACGATGAGGAAGGAAAAATCAAGACAATGACGCTGGGCGCTGGAGTTTCACTTGCGGATCGCTTGAAGTTTGACTTTGCTTATATTCCAAGTAATTCCAGTGTGGCGTTGGCCAATACTCTTCGTATTTCGCTGGCGCTATTGCCGTAACATACATTTGAGGAACTGCTGTTGAAGCTGAGAAATTGGATTCTTGCGAGCTTTGTTATCGCTGTCGTTGCATCGGATGCAACTGTCAGTCCCGCAGCCGAGTTAAAGAAACTGGTCGGTCGTAAGGTAGTCGTTGACAAAGATGTCACGCCGAATGTGGTGAGGCATCATTGCCTGACCCCCCCGCGGTCCGATGTTATCAATCTGCCGCTCCAGCGCGAGAAACCGTGGTCACTGCCAACTACAGCTTTGGCAGCGGAGTTTGATACCACTATCCATATCCTCGTCCTTCGATTTAATTTCCAGTACGAGACGACCGACGACCCCAATACTACCGGGCGGGGGCATATCAACCTGTCGACCGATACGCTGGGCTTTTTTGATTCGACCGGCCACTATATTGATCCGCCGCCGCATAACTCGGTCTATTTCGATGCTCACATGACGGCTCTGAGACGATATTACGAGACAGTTTCCGAAGGAAAGCTATCGCTCAGTTGGGATATCTGGCCGCCGGGTGAAGACTCTGCCTATGAACTACCACAGCCAATGTCACACTATGGCAGGTGTGATTCGGTTATTATCGGATTGGAATACTACTTTCAAGATTGTATAGCGGTGGCTGATTCGGTATCACCGGAAATTCATTTTGCCAATTATCAATCAATCTTTCTCTTTCACGCCGGTGCTGACCGGCAGAACGATATCGGTTTCCCCGTTACGTGCAACGATCTTTTTTCCGGGTTTATCAAGTTTGGTGGTTCTGTTGAAGTAGACAGTGGGGCTTACGAAATTCGCACGGCACTTATTGTCCCGGAAACAGCCAGTCAGGATAATCGGGCTACGGCTCTCAACGCTGTTCTTGCCCATGAGTTCGGTCACCAACTTGGACTGGTTGACTTTTACGACACGCGCTACTTTATGACCCAGCTTGGCGATTTTGCATTGATGGACAACAACGGGTTCGGTATGGGCATCGAATTTGAAGGATTCACAGTTGGTCGCGTCTTTGGAGCTATCCCATTGTTCCCATGCGCCTGGTCGCGAGCTTATCTTGGGTTTGTTGATGTTTATGATTTCCGACAGGGAACAGACATAAAGATCGCTGCTGCCGAAGTTGAATCGGAAGGTATCAAGGTGGCGCGGGTTCCGATCTCTGATAAGGAATACTACCTGATTGAAAACAGGCAGGTCGATACCGACGGACTACCTACTGTTACCTGGGCCGACCGGCAAACTTCGGTTATTCAGGGCCCCGGACGTGACGGCGAGCCGCCACTGAATGAAGATTACCTGACTGGCGAGTACGATTTCCTGATGCCCGGTTCCGGTATGTTGATTTACCACGTTGACGAAGGCGTCATGGGGCTGGATTACGACGGTGACGGTATGAACAATTTTGACGACAACGATCTGCAATGGGATTGGGATCGTAGGTTCATCCGCATTGTCGAAGCCGATGGGCTGGTTAATTTAGGCGGTTCTTATCACAAGGGATTTGGTGAACCGGAAGACATGTTCCGCGATGATCGCCAGACATCTTTCACACCGAACACGAATCCTCCTGCGGTCGATAATTCAGGCAACAACACGCGTATCTATATTACCAATATTGGTCGCGATATTGATTCATCGGGACAGAAGCCGGTCATTCTTGATACCGTGATGCACTTTGATGTCGAGACCGACAAACTCTCCGCCGGTTTCCCCAAACGCGCCGGTTATCCGGTGATAGGTCTCAATCCGGTCGTTGATGATATTGATCGTGACGGCAACGACGAGATAATAGTGGCATCGGATGATCGTCTTTCGGTTATGACTACCACCGGACAGAGCTTTATCTTAAATAGCGATTCGATTGATTGCAGTACCTGCCCAACGTATGAAGATATGGCGGTGGCTTCAGTTCATACCGGTACCTACCATCCGCTGGCGCTCTATGTTCAGGCGGAGGGTATGATCTCAGCCGGTCCGGTGACTGGTGATTTTGGCCACTCCGATGTGACCAAGTACATTGCGATTGGATGGCAAACACCCAATACTCAGCAGGGTAAGGTTGGCCTCTTTCGTCTGCGTGACGCCAACGACGATGGTCTGGCTGACAGGGTCACAGTTCCAGGGATGCTACCGATGAGTATGCCGGGATTACCGATAGCCCTCTCTTTCGGGGACCTGCTATGGACGCTTGATGATGGCGGACATGTCCTTCGTATTGATACTCTTGATGCCGCTGTGCCACCTGAATGGTTCACGCTTCCCGATGACGAATTCAATGGTATCTGCCGATTGGATGATGCCCTTATTGTTTTGGCCGGAAGTTCGGTTAACACCAAACTGTACTATCTTGATGTTGATACAGCCGCCATCCCGCTTGAAATTGATACGACCGCGTTCGAGTTCGGGGGACATTTCACTCTCGGTCCGATTCTGGTTGATGTCAATCGCGACAACATTCCCGAAGTGGCCGTGTTCACAGAGTATGGCCAGGGCATTCTGGTGTCGATTGATTTGAGTCTGACGACGCCTGAGAACCCCGCAGGGATATTTTCGATGCTGGCGCATGTTCAAACAGATTTTGAATTTACGACCAACCCGGTGGCAGGAGACATTGATGCCGATGGTTACCCTGATCTTGTAATCGGTGGTGTCAATCATGTCTATGCGTTCAATCGTGAACTGACATTAATGACCGATTTTCCGATTGAAGCCGGCAAGCGTGACCGATTTGTCAACGACGATGTCATCTGGGCGCCGGTGATCGCCGACATCGAGCGAGGCGGTCGTCCGGAAATTGTCTTCCCGACCGACATGGGTAATCTTTATTCGTATGGTTATGAACGCTCCTATGGTTTCCCGCTCTCGGCGGGCGAGAAGGAAGCCGGTTCGCCGCTTGTGTTCTCCGACACGACCGGTGGCAAGCTTGGCTATCTTGGCGCCGATGGCTGGTTCTACTCGTGGGATGTCGATCTGGACACAGTCACCAACTATTGGCCGATGGCAGGTTATGAACCGACCGGTAGTTTTGCATTCGATGCCGGCA
The DNA here is from genome assembly GCA_030640905.1 of bacterium. Classification (GTDB taxonomy): domain Bacteria; phylum Zixibacteria; class MSB-5A5; order GN15; family FEB-12; genus DAOUUR01. Next base: position 48 of record DAOWIM010000001.1, on the reverse strand, counting down.
AGTTGGCCCAGCCAACCCAATTTGCTGCCCTGTTCCCGACTGAGAAAT
>DAOWIM010000139.1 GCA_030640905.1 bacterium | reverse complement strand
ACCAGGTGGTCGGAACAAAGATCGATCAGATTGTTATCGGTTCCTGCACCAACGGTCGTCTCGATGATATCGAGACAGCGGCCAGAATACTCAAAGGTAAGAAAGTGGATCGTTCCACTCGCATGCTCGTTTTCCCGGCCACGTGGCGTATCTATATGGAAGCGATGCGGTGCGGTTATCTGGCCGATCTGGCCGAGGCCGGTGCTGTGTTGTGCAATCCCGGTTGCGGCCCATGCCTCGGGGTGCATCAGGGAGCGCTCGGCGACAAAGAAGTTGCACTGGCGACAACAAACAGGAATTTCAAGGGGCGGATGGGCAATCCCGATGCCGAAGTGTATCTCTGTTCACCGGCGGTGGCCGCCGCAAGCGCCATCACCGGAAAAATAACCGATCCCAGAGAAGGAGGTTGCTGATGGCCAAAGTAGTGTTGAAAATTGGTGATAATGTTTCAACCGACATTATCTATCCCGGTCGATTCATGGCGACCGTTCTGCCTACCGAAACTCCGCAGTTTGCTTTTGCCGATGATCTCCAGTTCAACTCCAAACTCAAAGAGGGGAAGGTTCCCCCCGGGAGCTTTGTCGTGGCATCGGAGAATTTCGGGTGCGGCTCCTCACGTGAACAGGCGGCTTCCTGTTTGAAGGGTTGGGAACTGGTCATGGTAGCCAAACATTTTTCGCGGATATTCATGCAGAACGCTATCAACCTTGGTTTGCGGTTGATTATCTGTCCCGATATTGAAGCTGAAGCCGGGGATGATCTGGAGATAAGAGGTGACAAGCTGGTCAATGTGACACAGAACAAAGAGTTTGCGATCACGCCGTTGCCGCCAGCGAGACAGGCTATTATTGACGCCGGTGGTCTGATCCCATTTGTTCGATCACGACTCGCCGCAGAGAAGTAAGCGGGGTGAGGTGGCAAAGCCACTTCTAATGGGTTTCTAGCTAAGAGAGGTAGCGCAGCCTCAGAGGAAATGCCTCGCTGGCATGTAGGATCTGTTATTCCTTCATTTTCTCAGATTCCCTCTCATTGTGTTCCTCGCTGTATTTTAGAACAAGTTTCTCTAGGTCATTGTATTCCGCTACTATATGGACATACTCTGAGGAGGGAAGAACCCGTTTCAAGAGCTTTTCATTTACCCAGCAAACCTTTAGGGACGTGAACATTAGGTCTCTCAGCATCCGACTCAATGCAATGGTTTGAGTCTCGTCAGTTGGCTTCATCCTTGAGAGGTTATACGAACAATCAACAAATCTGCTGTTGACGTGTGTGAAATTGCTCCAATCAGCATATGTTTCAAACCACGTTGCGAAACCTTGTTTTTTGAAAAACTTGCCAATTGTACTTGGCCTTATTCCTTTCCCCGCGAGCCACTCCTTATACTTGGGTCGATTATTCGCCAGATAGTAAAACAAATGCCCAACCTCAAGATGCCATCGGAGTAAAACAACAGATTCGATTATGTGCCCTGCCCTCAGAAGCATCAAAATCGAATCGTTGGCTTCATAATTAATACGATTAAAATGGCACGCCGATTCGTAAAATTCATCTCCCTTGTGGTCTCCTCGCTCGACAAAATCAGTAAGTGTCTTCCCACAAAGATTAGAGAGTTTTCTTACTCTGGCCAATATTGAAAGGGCCTCAGGGAATTCCGCGTTTAGTTTCTCTTCAAACTTCATTCATTACACCTCCAAGCCAGAATAATAGGTCGAATTATTCTGGGCGCAAATCACATTTTAGTCTTTTTTGGGAAGAAGGTCGAAACCAGCCAACCGGTGGTCGCCTGCGGTTTCGTAATCTTTGCCTTGCCAGAGACCGGGCAGCCAAGTCTATCTGACTGCCCGGAATGCTTCGCTAAATCGTTCGGGCTTTCAATAGATAGAATAGTAACTGAACGATGTTCTAAGTTAGTTCTATGTCAAGACTCAGGCCTTCGTTATTGTGCGGTAGCGGTTACGGCGGTTCTCAAACATCCGGTTGCCCAAATTCTTGACTCGCCACTCCTGATAGGAGGCGAAATTACCCTCGTACCAACGCACCTTCCCCTCGCCTTCAAACACCAACAGATGGGTGCAGATTCTATCGAGGAAAAACCGATCGTGACTGATCACCATTACACAACCGGAGAAATCAAGGATCGCCTCTTCGAGCATACGCAGGGTGTTGACATCGAGATCATTGGTCGGTTCGTCCAGCAACAATAGGTTACCGCCGACTTTGAGTACCTTTGCCAGAAGACAGCGATTGCGTTCGCCGCCTGAAAGCTGGTTGGCCTTTTTCTGTTGCGCTGCACCTTTGAATCCGAATTGCGACAGGTATTGCCGAATGGGAACTGTTCGATTACCGATAATGATTTCGGCCGCTCCCTCGCCAACTTCCTCAATCAGGCTGCGGTCATCTTCAAGAGCGTCCCGTTCCTGATTAACAAACGCGAGTTTCACCGAAGACCCGACCACCGTCTTGCCGCTCATCGCTTGCAGATCGCCGGTGATAAGCTTCAGCAGGGTTGTCTTGCCGGTGCCGTTCGGACCTACCAGACCGACCACCGCCGACCGCGGGATAATGAACGACAGGTCCTCAAACAAAGTCTGTTCGTCATAACCCATCTTAGTGTCATGAAATTCTACAACCTGATTACCCAGGTCCGGTCCGGGCGCGATCTGAATAACGTCTGAGTTCGCTTTGGCTCTGGCCGTTTCGCGGGCTACTAGTTGTTCATATCCTCTGATACGTGATCGTGCCATTTCGTCGCGATCACCGCGACTCATGCGAATCCAGGAGAGCTCCCGCTCAAGCGTGCCGGCGCGCGGCGAGTGTTTCTTTTCGGCGGATACCAGTTGGGACAGTTTTTGCTCCAGCCAGGAAGTGTAGTTACCCTCCCACGGGACTCCGCGACCACCGTCCAGTTCGAGAATCCACTGGGTAACATTGTCCAGGAAGTAACGATCGTGCGTGACGATAATGACCGTGCCGGGATACTCACGCAACTGTTCTTCCAGCCAGTTGACCGTCTCGGCATCCAGGTGGTTGGTAGGCTCGTCGAGCAACAGCAGGTCAGGTCGTTCCAGAAGGATCTTGCACAAGGCGACCCGACGACACTCACCTCCCGACAGCGTCCCTACCGTACGGTCATCATCAGGAAGGAAAAGCGCATTACTGGCCACCTTCATCGTCTGATCAAGATTCCAGCCATCGACCGTATCGATCTTGTCCTGCAGCACGCCCATCCGATCCATAGCTTTCTGCATCACGTCGTCGTCCATCGGGTTGGCCATGCTATCGGCCAGACCGTTGTATTCGTCCAACAGCGCTTTGATCTCTCCAAACGCCGATTCAATCGTCTGCCGTACGGTCAATTCCGGATCAAGCTTTGGTTCCTGCTCCACGATACCAACTCGAAAGCCGGGCGTTATCTCGGCATGTCCCTGGAACTCGGTATCTACTCCGGCCATGATGCGCAGGACCGTTGTTTTGCCGGAACCGTTCTCACCGACTATTCCGATCTTGGCGCCGGGGAAGAAGCTCAGATTAATATCTTTGAGGATTTGTTTCTGTCCATAGAACTTGTTGACGCCGTACATGTGGAAGATGAATTTCTCAGCCATGCTCAAATCTCATGTTTGGGTTTGATATTATTACCGTTACGGTAACAAATGGATTTGGGTTGAGCAAGTGCCGAGCAGGCGAAGCCTGTTTTTTTTAGTATGCCCACCGCGGTCGAAGATGCGCCGAGGCGTGCGGGCCGGATCAGCAGTAGTAGTAGGTCAGTGTTGCTTGCAACCTGACTTTTTGGGGGGTGTTCAGACTGGTCTATGGGAAAATTCCAGACAAGTGCAAAGAGTATCGAACCACAGGTGATGACATGGATATTCTCCTCACCTGGATCATTCCGGAACGTGAGATAGATGCCAGAATTTGGCTTCCGCTGTACTCTTCAACACGCCGTCCTGGTGCAGAGTACCCTCCAGCAAAAAGAGGTGTGACTTCTTTTTTACCACATGGGCGCGTACGGTGATCGCTTGGTCGGGAATCACTGTCTGAAGGAAACGGATATTCAGCGAGGCAGTCACACCGGTCAACCCATGTGCGAATAGGCAATGGGTCATTGCGGCATCAAACAGCACGGAGATAATTCCCCCGTGTAATCGGTTCGGATATCCCTGAAACCGTGCATCATTGCAGACGACAACGGAAATACTACCATCTGTCCCAACCTGAAACTCCAAGCCCAGCCCAAGAGGATCATCCGCACCGCAAATCACACAATTGGGGTGTGATTCGCGGGCAAGCTGCGAGTATGCCGAACCGGCAGTTTCTTGTGATCGTAGAGATTTTCCCATGCTACTTACCAACCTCCTTAGAGTTGGTGCATTTGAAATACTTAGATTTCATTCACTTGCTACTGGACAATATTGATCAGTTGCCTCTCAAACAAGCAGGAAATTCGTTGGACGCGTATGTTTCACTATCAAGGTTGCCAGTCAGCTTTCCTCTCTGACCGTCACAATTAATCTCCACATTGTTTGTCGCCATGAAAGGCAGGGTCATCACACGGATTAGCCCCAGTGGATAGCTCGTCTTTCAAATATGCCAGAACTATTTCCTCTGGCTTTCCGTTTGGAGCACCCATAACAACCTTAATGCCGTTTTGCTGAAACATGTTGACTGCCCGACCTCCCATACCACCAGCAATTATGATATTACATCCCATTTGACTTAGCCATGCGGGAAGCACGCCCGGCTCGTGCGGCGGTGGTGTTAACATCTCAGTTTTGTTGATGGACTTTGTCTCTGGGTCAATATCAAGGACTGCAAATTGCTGGCATTGTCCAAAATGCGGGCACAATACACCGTTTGCTGTTGGTACTGCAATTTTCATAATTTGTCCCTTCTTCTTCTGTAAGCGTACTATTCTCGTGTCTTGCTGTTCTGGTTTAATTAGTTTCAACTGATCGCATTCTTGACACCTTCCCAAAGAGCTCGGATATCCCTTGCTGCCGGCGAATCTCCGTTCTCCACGACGGATTTTTGGTTCAACTGCGCCCTTGTTACAGCCTCATCGTGGCGGATGCGGCCGTGAACAGGGAGATTCAACTTTCGCGCTTTTTCCTCTATTTGGCTGGACAGCTCGGGATTGATGTCACACTTATTAATGCAGATCCCTGTAGGGATTCCGAAGTGGGCGGTCAGTTGCAGCAATCGTTCCATATCGTGCATGGCCGACATAGAAGGTTCAGTCACTACCAGTACATAGCCGGTTCCGGTGATCGATGCGATGACGGGACAACCGATGCCCGGAGGACCATCAATAAGGATCAAATCCAGCCCACGTTGCTCTGCCAACAACAGCGCTTGTTTGCGCAACACTGAAACCAGTTTGCCCGAGTTGGCCTGCGCAATACCCAGACGCGCATGTACCAGCGGCCCATACGGTGTATCAGAAAGATACCATTCACCACTGACGATCTCATTGAAATCGATTGCCTGTTCCGGGCAATTGCGAACGCATACTGCGCATCCTTCGCAAGCATGCTTGTCTATCCAATAGCGTTCTTCGTCCCCGTTTTCCGGGTGGCTTTCATGCTTTATGGCATCGAACCGACAGTAGTCGAGACAGATTCCGCAGTTCGTACATTTCTCGTTGACAATCGAGGCGCCTTTACCTCCAATGAACTCAATCGTTTCTTGCACACGGTTGTTCAAAATCAAGTGGAGATCAGCAGCATCGACATCGCAATCAACCATCACTTTGTTTTCTGACAGAGCGGCCAGCGATCCAACCAGGCTGGTTTTGCCGGTGCCACCCTTACCGCTGACTATAACTAGTTCCGTCATGGGCTAACCTTCTCCGCAATGCTGCTGTATAGTTCCCAGAACCGTCTCTCGTACTCGGAATTAACATCTGACATCATCTCTCCCCGAGAGTAGGCTTCGGCGATTCGGCGATCAAATGGTATCGTCATCAGAATATCCAGGTTTTGCCTGTGACAAAATTCTTCGGTTTTGCCATCGCCGATATCTGAGCGATTAATCACAATACCGTGGGGCAGGCCAATCTCTTGCACCATTCCTACCGCCAGTTTAAGGTCATTCAGCCCGAACGGTGTCGGTTCAGTTACCAGGATCACATAGTCTGTACCGCTGATTGCTTCAATAACCGGACACGACGTACCGGGGGGAGCATCGATAATAATCACCTCGGAATTAGTATCAAGCTTCCTCAATGCCTTGGTAACGGGAGGAGATATCGCTTCCCCGACATTCAGGCGTCCTTCATAGAATTGGACTCCCATTCCAACTCCACGACTGATGTGCCCGATAGTTCTGGGTATATCGTCAATGGCATTTTCCGGACAGACGTCACTGCATCCTCCGCAACTATGACAGATCGAAGGGAAAACCTCCACCGTTTTACCGAGGACAGCGATAGCGTTAAACACGCAGGCAGCTGAACAGTCGCCGCAAAGGGTGCATTTGTTCAGATCAACATGAGGCACCAGGACAGTTGCATCATATTGCTCTTTAATCTCCGGTTTGAGGAATATGTGACCGTTCGGCTCCTCCACATCGCAATCTACGTAGGCGACGTCCCGACCTTCCTTGGCGATAGCCACGGCCATGTTAGTGGCAATAGTTGTCTTTCCCGTACCACCCTTGCCGCTGGCAATGGCTATTTTCAAACTCAGCTTCTTCAGTTGTTCACGCCCTTGTCATTTTCCGACCACACTTCGGGCAGTCTACTTCAATACAAGGTACACTTTGCTGATGTGGGGTAGTCGCGCCGCAGTTGGGGCATACGCATTCACCGCCGGGGCCAGAGGCGCGTCCACCGCGTCCCATACCTCGCCCGCCTTGACCTTGTCCACCTCCTTGACCGGAACCACGACCGCCGCCTTGACCTTGTCCACCTCCTTGACCGGAACCACGACCGCCGCCTTGACCTTGTCCACCACCTTGCCCTGAACCACGACCGCCGCCGCCTTGTCCTTGTCCGCCGCCACCACCTGAACCGCGACCTCCGCCGCCACCAGAACCACCTCTTTGTGTCATAATATCCTTTCTTACTCTTTTGCTTTCTGTTTAGAATTGCTTGTATTTGCGGCTTCCTGCTGAAGCTCATTGACACGCGATTCAATATCGCCAAGGGCTTCCTTGTAATACTGAGCCTGCTCTTTCAGATACGCAAGCTCCTCAGTACGAGCAACTTTCGCGCTCTTAGCTGTGCTGGGGGGAACTGGAAATCCTGTTGCTTGAGGATATGGGTACGCAAACCCACGATCCCATCCCGGCAATCCAGTGGCATAATACTGATGGCGCCATCCACGGCCTCCTCCCATACCGAAACCTCGGCCCATTCCGCGGCCACGACCACCCCCAAACCCTCGTCCAAAAGCAGGGTTCATATATCCCGGTACATCGTAGCCGGCACAAAAACCAGCACCTCGTCCTGTCATTGGTCCGGCACCTATGGGTCCGGTCCTGTCTCCACCTGGCATCTTTAGCTCCTTTCGTACTTAATTACTATAACTGTTTTCATTTATTCTTGTCACTGTTGATTTCAAGGATTTCAACCTTGTCGGTGATATCGATCGCTTCCAGCTTTTCTGATCTTGGCGGTAGAAGTTTTCTAACCACTCCTCCAATGAGTTCGCGGACAATACTATCGGGTTTTCTGAGATCGTTGACAACATAGCCAATAATTGGCGCTGCAATCGAAGTAAAGCCAATTGCCTTACCTCTCTTGCCGGAGAACATACCCCTCATCCGTGTGCGCGCTCTCCCAGCGCCAACACGTTTGTCGGTAATATCTGATTTTATCTGTGTCATACTCATTTCTCCTCAGGCACAATTGGAAAACTACATCCAATGCCCTTCAACGTTTGCCTTGTCGCATATCTTGAGTTTGTCGTTTATAGCAAGCTCAATTGCCTCCGAGACAGTTCCATCCGCCCACATGGCTGCTTTGATACCTGCCGCTTCAAGAGCACGAAATGCCTTCGGGCCATAATTGCTCGCTACAACAATATCCACATTCTTTTTGGAAATGTTTTCGGCCGCCTGAACACCAGCTCCCTGAGCGGCGTTAACATTCTGGTTGTTCTCAACAACCTCAAGACTCTCGTCGCTGGTGTCAAAAATCAGAAAATATGACGCTCGCCCAAACCGTGGATCAACAGCGCTGGTCTTTTCGACACCTTGAGATGCAATTGCTATTCTCATATATCCTCCTTTAATGGTCTTCTTCTGCCAGAGCCCGGGCAATCTGCGCGAGATCGACCTCTTCTTCTACGTTGCTGCTGTCGTCTGCAACCCGGTGAAAGAAAACTACCGTTTTGTAAAGTCCCGTTGGAATAGGCTGCAATGATTTCATTTCCACGACCACAGTACCAGGGATGCATCTTTATTCCCGATGCAGCGATGATCTGCTCAAACTGCTGCGATATAGCGCCACAGATCAAAACGTCAATCCCAAGCCCCGAAAGAAAAGTCGCCCGGTGGTGAATATCCGCCTGAGGGATATCAACAATCGTGCGTGATATTTCCTGGCCACCGACAATCTCAACAACAAGCAGACGACACGCAGTATCCATGACAGGCGAAACGCGCTCGTTCCATATCGGAATTGCAACCTTCATATTCATGATCATTATTAAAGCATATTGTATGCCGGGATTGTGCTAAATGATAGGGCTATGCCTTATGATATTTATGTTCAACGAGTTACGGGTAGTGTGTGGTTAGCCTGAATAAGAGGGCAAGCAAAAAAGGATGCAATCATGCAATCGATTTAAGTGTGAAGAGTGCGTTATTGCAGCTATCGTCAATCAGGAACGTGGATTCCAAGTTTCTTCATTTTTCGCCAGAGTGTTGTCTTATGTATCCCAAGTTCTTCAGCGGTCTTTTTCCTGTTGAAGTTATTCCTTTTCAGGGTCTCGGTGATGAAAACAGCTTCAAGATCGTCCATTGATTCTAACCCCGTTAAGGGTTTGATTTCTTTGGGCCTGATATTCTCAGGCAGACTATCGACGTTAATGACAGTTCCCTGGCAGAAAACAAAAGCATGTTCAATGATGTTTTCCAGTTCCCTGATATTGCCCGGATAATCATGACTCACTAATAGCGCCAACGCTTCAGATGAAATGTCAGAGATAAGCTTCTTCTTGAGATTGTTAAATCGGCGGATGAAGTGATCGATTAGCAGAGGGATATCTTCTTTGCGCTGGCGGAGTGGCGGCAACTTGATGCGAACCACATTTATTCGATAGTACAGGTCTTCCCGAAAATCACCTGATTTGACAAGCTTATCGAGATTCTGGTTAGTGGCCGCGACAATGCGGACATCTGCCTGAATCGATTCCGTGGCACCCAACGGATCATAAGTTCGCTCTTGTATGACCCGAAGCAGCCGCACCTGTAAAGCGGGGGAGACATCTGCTATTTCATCAAGAAATACTGTTCCGGACTCGGCCATTGCAAAGCGTCCCGGTTTATCCTTACGGGCATCGGTAAACGCCCCAGCCTTGTAACCAAAGAGTTCCGATTCAAGCAGTGTGTCTGGAAGTGCTCCACAGTTGACCGTTACGATCGGTTTATTCTTGCGATGGGAAAGGTTGTGTATAGCTCGGGCGATCAACTCTTTACCGGTACCACTTTCACCTTCTATGAGAATTATGCTGTCGCTTTCGGCGATATTGGGAAGGACATCAAATATTTTCAGCATTTCGACATTCTTGCTGATGATGTCCTGGAATGAGTATTTTCTGTTTAGCTCTCGCCTGAGTTCCTCAATCGCGCTCAGGTCTCTAAATGTTTCTACACCACCAATGATATTTCCGCTCTTATCCTTCAGGACGGCTGTAGAAATACTGATTGGAACTCTGTCTCCACCAGCATCGACAATATAGATCGCACGATTGACTATTGGTCGCTTGGTTTCAAATGTCTCTTTGAGGGCACAGCTTGTTTCGCAGATTGAAGCATGGAATACGTCGGAGCACCGTTGACCGATAGCCTCTTCCTTCGGGATACCGGTAATTTCCTCGGCGGCCTTATTAAAAGAATTGACTCGCCATTCACGATCAACAGTAAACACTCCGTCGGCTATGGAGTCGAGGATGGTCCTGGTTGTATCATTATTTTTGTTTCTATCAGTCATATTCCACAAACATATCGAATTTCCACACCTATTATATACAATGGGTTGCGAATATGCAACCCGCATTTGTGCTGCCTCTGTTTGGCGCTCATTTCTGAAGCCGTAGATTCCGGATTGATTACGACGAAGGAGTACAATCTGTAAGGGGAAGCTTACGGTACTTCCTCATATCTCAATGATCGTTCCCACTCCCCCCTGGATGTACTTGTCCGGATATGAGGACTTAATCTCCGGTATGTGCTGAGTGCAATGAGTAGGACAAACAAGCTGCAACTCCTTAATCAACTCAAACTCCTCAAAGCCGTGCAGGCCACCGATCAACGCGTATGGTTCCCCGAATTGAGTCACAGCCTTAAGGATGTTTCCTACACCCGGATGAGAACATCCGACAATCACGACCAATCCTTTCTCGGTCTCGATGGCCATCGACTGTTCCATATCATCCAGCAAACCGGTAGTGTAGAAATGTTCATTTAGTTCTGCGGATTTATCCTCGTAGATGATTTCCTTGACATGAAAAACCCCTCGCAACGATGAAGGGGCATACAGCGTGACTTTGTCGTTGATGTCAAGAAAAGCAGAGAGGCCACCGGTATGATCAAAATGGATATGAGAGATGAATACTTCCCTGATGGAATGCGGGTCGATACCTAAAGTATCCATGTTCTTAAGAAGTATGGCCCCGCTGCCCCCAGTATCAAACAGGATTTTCCTGCCGTAGGCCTCGATGAGACAGGAGAAGCCCCAGTCCGGTTTCAACGTTTCATTAGATGTCTCATTATCGTAAATTATGGTGATTTTCATCTGTACCAGAACTCCTACTGTTTGTTTGTTACTACCAGTACACACGCAATTTGGTTTCAATTACACATTGTGATCGATAAACCTGACTATGTTCCGGTATTCATCCCCTTCAGTATGATGTCTCCCTTGATTACGCCAATATCATTCGCAATGATTTGGCATTTGGCCTTTAGCAGGAAGAAAATCGAGTAATCTTCACTTGATAGACCCTCGTAGTTTCCCTGTCCTTTGGCGATTGTAAATGTAGATTGGTTCAGCATCTCTCTGAATTCAGGGCTGCAGGTATTGAGAACAGCTCCGGGGGCATCGGTACCGGAGGAAACAATGGTCGCAACTTGATCAATGCCGGCCTGGACCGCATCCTCAATGGTTGCATCGTTTATGACAGGCTTCTCCCGGACTACGTATGTTACAGGTTTATTCATTTGCTCAATGAGAAGTCGGTCAAAAACGGTTTCGCCGGCGTTGTCTCCAATGTAGAGAATCTCTTCAGTCTCGGCCAGCTTGTCCTTGAATGCGCTGTAATCACAGATCGCGAAATCATTTTCCAGCGCTTCCTTTATCGCTGTCTCAATATCAAAGGTGGCGCTCGCCCCGAAGTCAATCACGTTCCCTGCAATCGCAATCCTGATCGCGGTTAGCAGGCTGTCATCGGACTCCTCGATTGTTCTCTTCAGAGATGGATATAACGCAAGGGCTTCTCGTGTGCTTTGGTGTTTTAGCTCTTGAAACGGATCGGAGTTTCCTGTAATCTCTCTCACAATCCGGTAAATCAATCTCCCTGTTTCCGGTGGTGTATTGTCCAGGGAGATTTGATGCAGCCTTTTCCCAAGCTCATCCATAAGCTGCTTCAACACTTGTTCATCATCAGTCGCGATTCGTCCCGCTCGGAGCGCTTGCTCGAAAAAGCAGGGAATGCAGTCAAGATACGATTTCATTTGATCTCTCAGTTTTTGGCAGAACCTTTTTACAATAAGTACAAGATACGATCAGGGGTTCATAAGAACAAACGATAGTCGACGGTCAGCGCATGGTTCTGGTTTCGGTTAATGAAAAACAGGCCATATCTGCAAGACTGAGTGGCCGATTAGTCGTGCTGCAAGGAAATAGAAGGCAAAATAAATGAAGAGACGCACAAAGTTAACTATTGCTCGAAACGAGAAGTTATACTTGACATTTCTGGAACATTTCTTTGATTAGATCGTAATAGTTGAAAGTGTGACGGTAATGTATGCAACAAGGATTAGATAATGGCAGATACTAGTTGTAAGTTTGAGGAAGGTTTTGGTCGACTAATTGGTATGGCCGGGCGATCTGTGAAGAGTAGCCTGGATCAAAACCTCGCCCAAGCCGGGCACGATATTTCAGCAGTGCATATGCTTCTGCTGGGCTATCTCTGTGAGAATGAAGGTGTTAATCAGCAGACACTTACGGAGTATATGTTTCGTGATAAAACGGCAACAACGCGATGGATTGATTTTCTTGAGACAAAAGACCTTGTAGTCAGAGTACCGGACAAAACTGACCGGCGACAGAAAATGATCTACCTGACGAAAAAGGGAAGGGGAATGGTCGGAGAATTGATACAGATTGTCCGAAAAACAGAAGATGATGCGCTGCAAGGGATAGAACCGCAAAAGGTTGCTATTTGTAAAGAGGTGCTAAAGCAGGTTCGCGGGAACCTTTTTTCTCTTAAATAGTTGCATCTGATACCGTTGTGAATAAAGCTACTTCCAACACTTAGTTTTGGAGTTTGAAGCGAAAAAATGAACGTTTTGTGGCCCATAGATCGACAGCAGTCAGTAGTATTGACGGGGTTGTCGCGCGTTTACGGTTACTGAAAGGAAACTCATGAAAAAATCGACCAAAATAATGTTGCCGATTCTTATTCTTGTAATTGGTTTTTTGAGTATGTGGGGATTGCTGAGCCTGAGGACAAAAACACCCAAGCGGCCTCCGGAGTCTCAGGTTAAAATCGTCGAGATCGCAGTTGTCCAGTTGCAGCCGGTCCAGACTAATATTACTGCCTTCGGACGGGTTACCAGCTCTCAACCGGTGTTGCTTAACGCTGAGGTTGCCGGTACCCTACAGCCAGGTACAGTTCCTTTCAAGCCAGCCCAGACCTTTGCGAGGGGTGATCTACTGGTAAAAATCGACGATCGCCAAACTCGTCTTAATCTTAATAGTACGTTCAGCGATCTATTGACGGCTCTGGCTACGGTTCTTCCTGAAATCAAAGTCGATTTTCCAGATGAATATCAAAAATGGCAGGATTATTTCAACTCCTGTCAATTCAACAAGAAGATTGCGCCTCTTCCGGAGACAAGTAATCCGAAGATCAAACTGTTTCTGTCCAGGTTCAATGTTTACAAGCTGTACTTCTCTGTTCGTAATTTAGAAATTCTGCTCGACAAGCATAATTTCTACGCCCCTTTTGACGGTTCAATTGTATCGGCCAACTTGCGAGTTGGCTCCTCGGTTCGAGTCGGCACCCTGCTGGGGGAAATCATTAATCTTGAGCAGATGGAAATAGCGATGCCGGTGGAAGCGAATGACATTCGATGGATTGATCAACAGCAGTTGATTACGTTCACTTCAACGGAGTTCCCCGGTCAATGGACCGGAAGCATTATGCGGATAGGAAGTAACATAGACACGCGCACACAGACGGTACAGATTTTTGTATCGATGGACAATGGACCGGGAGCCGAGCTCTTTAGCGGGTCTTTCCTTGAGGCGGGTATCCCCGGCCACCGCATCGACAATGCCTATGCTGTTCCACCCAGGGCAATATATGAGGATAAGTACGTTTATCTGATTACCAATGGCAGGTTGGAACGCAGCCCTGTTACGATTGCTCGACGGGAGCCAGACCAGGTCATCGTTGATGATGGCCTCAAGAATGGTGACACGCTGGTAGTGGAAATCATGCAGGGAGTAGCTCCGGGAATGCCGGCCAGTCCGCGAACGATGCCAACTGAGAATCGGGGACACTAATGCAGAGAGTTATTACCTACCTTATACGGTATCCCATCTGGGTGACCGTTCTCATGTCTGGCGTCCTGTTGTTCGGGTTGTTGGCGCTATCGCAGATGCGCTTTTCATTCTTTCCAGAAAGCCAACCCAAAGTCATCATTGTCGAGGTTGTCTATCCAGGCGCTGCCCCGGAAGAAGTTGAAGAAGGTGTTATTCTCAAGATAGAAGAGAATCTCGACGGTCTGCAGGGAGTGGAGCGGGTTACATCCGTTTCGCGGGAAAACTCAGGTGTCGTTACTGTGGAATTGGTTCTGGGGTCGGACATCGATCAAATCCTGGCCGATATCAAGAATGCAGTTGATCGGATCAACTCTTTCCCCGCTGATGCCGAGAAACCGGTTATCTACGAACGGAAATTTCGTTCTCGGTCGCAGTCGCTTGGACTCTATGGTGAAACGAACCGGCACAATCTGAAGTACATGGCTGAGGAACTGCGTGACGAACTGTTGGCTACCGATGAGATTTCTCAAGTCGCTCTATCGGGCCTTCCAGCCCTGGAGTTTTCGATAGAAGTTTCCGAAGTGGACATGCGTCGTTATCAATTGACGTTTGATGAAATCCGTCAGGCTGTCGGTCAGGCCAATGTTAATATCTCCAGTGGTAAAATTGACAATGACGATGAAGAGATACTCATTCGTGCCTGGGGGAGAGATTACTATGCCGATGATCTGCTGGACATTCCGGTTCGTGGCAATCCCGACGGCACTGTTATCCACTTAAGGGACATTGCTACTGTCAAAGAACAATGGGCGGATATTCCAAATAAAACGTATTACAACGGTCAATACGCGGCTGTACTCGATATCAACCAAACCGAAGATGAAGATATTCTGGCAATAGCTGAACGGGCCAATGAAATCGTAGACCGGTTCAACGAAACTCACGAGACTGTGAAGGTTGCGGTTCTCCGGGACATGACCATACCACTCAACCAGCGTATCACGTTGCTGGTCAAGAATGGATTGATTGGGCTGGTCCTGATTATGATCTGCCTTGGTTTCTTTCTCAATCTGCGACTCTCGTTCTGGGTGGCAGCGAGTATCCCCTTTTCATTCGCCGGGATGTTTATTATTGCCAACATCGCCGGGATCACGATCAACATCATGAGCCTGATGGGTATGATCATAGTGGTCGGTATTCTGGTTGATGATGCTATCGTTGTTGGGGAGAATATCTTTGCTCACTTTGAACGCGGTAAACCAGCGTTGAAGGCGGCAATCGATGGCACGATGGAGGTAATTGCGCCGGTTTTTACGTCTGTCATGACTACGGTTATTGTTTTTATGGGGATGTTCTACCTTGAAGGTAACATGGGTGAGATGATCTGGCAGATAGCCCTGGTGGTCATCGCCTCGCTTCTGTTTTCATTGGTTGAAGCATTCCTTATCCTGCCGTCGCATCTGGCTCACTCCAAGGGACTGAAACCCCAGAATAAAATTCCGGCAATACGTAAAAAGATAGAAGAGTTCATCAAGTATTTCACTCACCAGATATATGCTCCGGTATTGAGGGCTGCGTTACGGCGAAAGTGGATAGTAATAATAACGCCACTGGCTTTTATTATGATTACCGTTGGTCTGCTGGGCGGCGGTCTGATCGGGGTTACTTTCTTCCCGAATGTTGACGGTGATGAATTCCCGATAAATATCTCTCTTGTGGCCGGACGACAGGAGGCAGACACTGATACTCTTCTGGCGAATATCGAAGATGTCTGTTGGGAGGTTAATGAAGAACTGAAGAACGAGCGAGGCGATGGGCTTGATGTCATCCTCTCTATCAAACGAGATATTGGCAGTAATGATTTCGGTGAAACCGGTAGTCACGCTGGCCGATTGTTTCTTCGTCTTCTCGATGGCGAGCAGAGAGGGATGGAGAGCTTTGAGGTCGCGAATCGCATCCAGAATGCCGTGGGTCCGGTGCCTGAGGCGCAGAATATCACTTTTGGGAAGGGCGGGTTTTTCGGTAAGGCGGTTTCTATTAGTCTTCTGGGAAATGATGTCGAACAACTGTCCAAGGCCGCTTCGCTGCTTAAGACTGAACTGGGGGACTTCACGTCGCTTAAGGATATCACCGACAGTGATCAGAGAGGTCGTCGGGAAATCGACATTACTTTGAAACCCCGCGCTCATGCCCTGGGTTTGACATTGCAGGAAGTCGTCGGGCAGGTACGTCAGGGATTCTTCGGGCAGGAAATTCAGCGAATTCAACGTGGTCGGGATGAGATCAAGGTGTGGGTGCGTTATCGCCCTGAGGACCGGGCAGCCCTTGGAATTCTGGATCAGATGCGTATCCGTACGCCGGACGGCGCCGAGTATCCCTTCTCTGAACTGGCCGAATACACTATCGAACGCGGCCTCACCCAGGTCAACCACCTGAACCGCAAGCGCGAAATAAAAGTCGAGGCTAATCAGGCGAACATTAAAGAAGACCTTCCACCAATTCTAGCTGAGATTGAAGAGAACGTGCTGCCTCGTGTGCTAAGCCAGGTACAGGGTGTAACCGCCCTGTTTGAGGGACAGTCACGGGAACAGAAGAAGATGATGAGTTCAATGCGGAACTCCTTCTCGGTGGCCTTCCTCAGTATGTTCATCCTGATAGTCCTGGTGTTCCGCTCATATGCTCAGGCCGGTATCATTTTCTCGCTAATTCCTATCGGCATTCTGGGCGCTATCTGGGGACATGGAATCCAGGGGTTGCAAATAAGTATGCTGTCGGTAACCGGGATGATGGCTTTAGCCGGGATTATCATCAACGACAGCATTGTGTTTGTTGATCAGATCAATCGCTTCCTTCGTGAAGGTCAGAAAGTTAAGGAGGCGGTGTTCAACTCGGGAATCGCCCGTCTGAGACCAATCCTGCTGACAACTCTTACAACTTCTCTGGGGATGGCGCCACTTATTATGGAGACAAGTAAACAGGCACAGTTCCTGATACCGATGGCGGCGGCAGTCGCCTACGGGTTAGTGTTTGGTACTCTGATTTTATTGATTGTTCTGCCATCGGCGTTTTTGGCTTTCAACAGCGTCAGGGTGAGGTTTGCCGGTATATTCTCGGATGGGCCGGTGACGGCAGAATCGGTTGAGCCGGCAGTAAGGGAGCTAACAGTAACAATTGACGGTTTTGCTAAAATAGAGGATGTTGGCCATGCTTAAAATATTGATACTCCCGGTTATTCTGTTGGCAGCTTCTCTCAGCGCTGAACCAATGATGACGCTGGAGGAGGCCATAACCCTGGGTTTGAAAAATAGCTATAGCATCAAGGTTGCGCGCAACCAGGCACATATGGCTGCTAACAACAAGGGGCTGGGTTTGGCCGGTTTCCTGCCAACAGTAGATGCGTCCAGTGGTTACAGGTTGACCAACGTCGATCAGGATGTTGACCTGCCACCTTCCAGCCCTGAATCCGACATCGAGAACTTAACCGCCGAATTGTCCCTTCGCTGGACGCTTTTCGATGGCTTCAGGATGTTTGCCGATCGTAAAAAGTTCAACGAGATGGCACGGCTGGGTGAGTACCAGGCTCGAAATCAGATTGAAGGTTCGATTGTGGGCATCTCCAAAGCCTATTTCAACCTGGTTCAACAGGAACGGCTTCTGCAGGTTGCCCGTGATACACACGACCTTTCAGGGGCGCGCCTGAGGCGGGAACAGGTACGAAGTGAACTCGGTGGTGCTTCCTCTACCGACTTTCTCCATGCCCAGGTGGCCTTCAATTCCGATCAGTCGACTCTGTTAAGCCGGGAGTTGGAGGTGAATATCGCCCGCCAACAATTGAACGTTCTCCTGGGACAAGACCCGACCACATCGTATTCGGTCAGTGCTGAGATACTCATACCTGAACTAACACTCGACTACACACATGTGCTCGACTTGGCGCTGGAGCATAACAGCAGCCTGAAGGTGGCGGAACTGGGCAAGAAAATTGCCGGTCGCAATGTACAGAGCGCGCGTTCATCGTTTCTGCCGCATCTGTCTGCGTATGCAAACTACGGCTACTCCGATGAGACCGTCAACAGCACAGCGGGGTTGAATCCGGGTCTTGATGTCGGCACTCAAGCTACGAGTACCACTGTCGGTCTGTCGCTATCTCTAAATCTGTTCAACGGACGCCGTAACAGGATTGAGTTGCAAAACGCGAAGATTGAAGCTAACAACCAGGCCCTGATTCTACGGGACGCCCGGAATCGTTTGATTGGGCTTTTTCGGGAAACGTACGACACTTATCAACAAAGAATGAAAATCATCGACCTGGAAAAACAGAACGCCGAAGCTGCTCAACGAAACCTTGAACTACAACAAGAACGTCAGGAGCTGGGAATTGTTAATTCGCTTGAATTCCGAGACGCCCAGTTAAGTTTGGCGAAAACGCAGATTTCTTTGATTGCTGCTCGCTATCAGGCACGCATTTCCCGCTTGGAGATAGAGCAGCTCATCGGCTCGCTGGAAATTGATTAGCTGAGGCACGCAAACAGAACAGGCCATTACACAGTGTTAGATGTAGTAGTAGGTCAGTGTTGCTTGCAACCTGACACTTGAGGGGGATAAGTCCAGTAGTAGGTCAGTGTTGCTTGCAACCTGACTCTTTAAGGAAGGAGTAAGAAGTCGAAACCTCGCCTCGGCGAGCCGATGGCGCAGGGGATTTCGACCTACAAGACTTGGTTGATGTTCGCCATTATCGGCTCTGATTTCAAGAGCTCTGGGTAAACCTGCATGCACCAGAATATGTCTGGTTGTGGTGGGTCACCGTATTGGCCAACTAGATTGATGCGGCCATACGGTACGGTCTGTCTTGTGAGCAGCGAGGTGAGCTGAACATAATCCAATTCAAAGGGCTCGTCTATCAGTACGGCCAACTGCAAATAGGAATCGGGCTGGACAAGACTCTTTTTGCGGATGAGACCAACCAGCCTATTGGAAGGACTGCCTCCCCTCCCTCGCTCTTCCAAGCGTGTAACTTGTATCCGATTGATTTCAAACCTTCCCTCAGCGACTTCATTGATCACGCAGACATCGGCATCACGATCAACCAGTAACCCCTTCGAAAAAAGATCGCGTAAGCTAGGCCTAGTTTGCAGACCGTCTTCCCTGTAGGAGCCCTTTAGTTCGAATCCAACGACAGCTTCGCTGTCGTGAATCTGATGATGGCACTTAGCCAGAATCAATCCCGTGAGAGTTTCGTAGCCTCTCTTGGTATCGAAGAAATCGGGGTTTTCTATGAAATACGTCTCGATTTCCCCAACTGTGTATCTTGCTAAGAATTCGCCCATTGTTGTTCTTATCATAAAATCGGGGTGAGAGGATTTGAACCTCCGACATCATGCTCCCAAAGCATGCGCGCTGCCAGACTGCGCCACACCCCGATATTGTAGCCCCATATATATCGCCAGGCATCCAGACTGTCAAGCGACATCTCAGCCGGCGGCGGGAGCCAACGGCTCTATTAGTGCTAATTCGGAAAGAATCGATCCCCACTTGAGGCAGGCAATCCCCATTTGATTGAGGCAGTCCCTTAAGCCTCCGCTCCGCTTAGGGCTTGCCATAATTGGCCACAGACATATATTCTACAGCCATGTCGAAATTGAACTTACTGGGCTACAATATCGATGACCTGTCCCGACTGATGGTCAGTCTGGGGGAGAAGCCGTTTAAGGGCAAGCAACTGTTTAAGTGGCTCTATAAGTTTCAGCAGTATGATTTCGACCTGATGACCGACCTGAGAAAAGAAATCCGCGACCGTCTCTCCGAAAGCTACACGTTCGAGGGTCTCAAGCCCACCCATATATCCCAATCAACCGATGGTACCGAGAAATTCCTTTTCCGGCTCCACGATGGTCACCCGGTTGAGGCGGTGATGATTCCGGAGGAGGATCGCCGGACGGTCTGTCTTTCTTCCCAGGCTGGCTGTGCGCTGAAGTGTCGATTTTGTGCTACCGGAACACTGGGTCTATTGAGAGACCTGACGGTGGGGGAGATTGTGGGACAAATTGTTTTCATCCGCGAGAAATTTGGGCTGCAGGGGTTTCGCAATATTGTTCTGATGGGCATGGGGGAACCGCTGCTTAATTTTGACAATGTCGTGGAGGCTATCCGAATTCTATCGAACGATCAAGGTATGAATATCAGCACTAAAAGGATCACCGTCTCGACCTGCGGCATAACGCCAAAGATTATCCAACTGGCCGACAGTGATATCAAACCGTTTCTGGCCATCTCGCTGCATGCTGCGATCCAGGAGAAAAGGGAGCGGATTATGCCGGTTGCCAGATCATTTCCGCTGGAGGAGTTGATTGAGGCTGGCCGGTACTATGCACGGAAAACCAAGACTCGAATAACTATTGAATATATCGTATTTAGAGGTTATAATGACACGGTGGAAGATATCCGGGCGCTTTCGAAACTCCTGCGAGGTCTTCCGTGTAAGATAAACATACTGGCGTATAACCCTGTCTCCGGACTTGATTTTGACCGACCTTCCGAGGAGGAAATTGATAGTTTCGGGCGACAGCTCTACCCACATTTGCCGGCTGTGACCGTTCGTCGCAGTCGGGGACTTGACATCGAAGCCGCCTGCGGACAACTGGCGGCTCAAAACGTATCTGGAGGATCGTCGAATGAATAGACATGCAGGCATCGCAGTTATCCTGATTTTGTTGCTGGCGTCAGTGACCGTATATGCGCAGGAAACATCAAAGATACAGTTGAGCGATATAGAACTGCCAAACCTCCGATGGGGTACCCAGGAGGCTTCGCTCAATATCTTCAACAATAGTGACATGCTGAAGTATATTGGTATTGTTGCCGAGGTGCAGTTTTCCGGTTCGTATCTGGAACCGCGGAGAGAATCGATCACCTTTGTGATCCTCAGTCCCGGTGAGACAAAAGATGTTCGCCCGGTCGTTCGTATTCCCGGCAACTATGGTCGAGCAACTGTGACGATTGGTTTTTACGATGTCGCCGACACCAACGATGTCATCCTGCCGACTCAGAAGTTCAATGACCAGTTGTTTTCGATTACCTATCACTGCCCGGACGTGATTGCATCCTATTTTTCTGAGAAGATTACGATGCCGCCACGGGTTGACGTTCATCATGATTTTGATAATGAGTTCTCGCGAGTGCTCCTTTATCTGCTGGCCGAGGGTAAGAGCATTGAGCAGATCGCAGAGATGGCTGCCGCCGACGTGTCGTTTGTCGAGGAAATTGCCGACAAGCTCGAAAATCGGAATTATCTCAGGACAAACGAAGGTCAGTACTCGCCGGCCTTCCCTGTGATTACCCTCAAAGAGGCCGAGGCTGTCAAGCCGCTGGTGCTCAAAACCACTGAAGCCCTGACTGCGTTGATTAAGGCAGGGATGCCGGCCTATCGGTCACACCTTGATGAGATGGCCGAAGCTGGAACTATAGCCGCCGACAGCAATGAGTTCATGAGCGGCGGGTCTTTTTTCTATCATCGCTACCCGGTCATAGGTGCGTTTCTACTGTGGTACGATCTTGGACAGCAGTTTATTATCAAGAGGGAACGACTCAATATCTATCAGAATTCCGATCCGTGTGATGCAAATATTCTGTACTTCATGTATGCTGCGCAGGGCGGTGATACTTTCAACGGGACTCATTTCTATCATTGGCGTACGGGAATCAATGGCTATTCCGTTTTTTTTGGAAAGAACTCCCCAGACCTCGACTGCAGCCAGGGCCGGGTGCGAACCGGTTACAAGCAAAGCCGGACAGCATGGTACTACAGGCTTGCGGACAAACCAGAAGATTTCATGTTTGACAGCAGTCTTGTTCTTGAGGCGCTTGGTCCATTCCACGATAGCACCGACATACTGTTGGAAGAAACGCTGCAGGATTTGGCGCGCATAGCCAACGACTTTGGTCGGGCCAGTGTCTCTTATGGCCATCGTTACTGGTTCTGGAATCAAGTGGCTACTCGCACTCTGGAAATACTGGTTGACGAAGGTATTGTTCTGCCGAATGCCACCGGTCAGTATCGTTTTATCGGCGTGAGTAAATAGAATTGGTCTGTTCTCGGAGGACAGTAGCTGCGGTTGTAGCACTAATACTGCTGGCTGCCGGTTGTGATAAGAAACCGCCGAACCGCGATCATATCCCCGTTCTTCGCCAACGGCTGTATGATCTGCAGGTAAGCGTCGCGGAGAAGAACAGGACCGCTATCGACTCGCTCTTGTCGGTGTCAATCCTTGAGAACAATCAATCCTCCGACTCTTTATTGAAGTTTATTTACAACTACAACGATAGCTACTTTCCCTTTGAACGGTTCGGCAACTACGCGATTATGTACACCGATGAGGCAGCACAGATTGAATGCTTCATTATGGATAGCACCGGAACTGCGGATCGTCCGGTTGTCTTGACCCTTGTTTTCGAGCACGACCTGTGGCTGCTGAAGAAATTTGAGGCAGGGGAGATGGTCCGCGATAGCATGTAATTCATTCTCGCCGACTACCAACAACGTTTCATAAGCAAAAAAAAGGCGCCCTCAACGGGCGCCTGAAACTTGCGAGATGCTTCTGTAATCAGAGAGTCAGCCTACTCAAGCGAGGCTTTTTTCTGACCTTCAAGTATGTACTGCGAGTATGCGTTCGGTTCTGTGAGAATCTTTACTGCTCTCTTGACAGCATCGTCCTGCTTGAGCACCATGTGTTCATAAACGCCGCGCTCTCCAGCAATTGAACGAACGATTTCCCGTTTGATAGTCCGCGATATGTAGTCGCGTGACTCTTCGAAATCGTGCAGCTTCTCTTCCTCTATCAGTGCGGCCAGCTCATCAAGGGTTGACTGATAGATTGTCCGCGTATCTTCTTCGTCGATGACTTCTTCAAGATCATCAAGAGCTACCTGCAACGAAGTCTTGTAGTCAAAGTCCTTTTCTTGGACGAACTGGCGGAAGTCGGCGAGTATTTCCTCAGTGATTTCCAGGTTCGGTTTTACATCGGCATGCTCGGAGACGTAAACTACAGCAAAGTCAAAAAAGAGCGACTGCCGCACCAGGTTGATTTCAATTGGTTCCCACGTATCATGTTCCATTTCGATGTCCGGAACAATACCGCCACCGCCGTAGACTACTCTGCCGCCGTTGGTGTAGAAGATTTCACGATCGGTGACCTCAAGAGAGTCGCCTTCAGAATCGTCGGTTGGTTTGGTGGCATGGGAGGAAGTTCGTTTTTCCTGCTTCTCCGGTTTCTGGATGCAACGGCCGGAAGGAACGTAGTATTTGGCAGTGGTCAGTTTGAGGGCCATCGAGCCATCATTGGAAATCTGGAAAATCTGCTGCACCAGACCCTTGCCGTAGGTTGTGTTGCCAAGAATCAATCCCCGATCCCAATCCTGAAGGGCGCCGGCGACAATTTCTGAGGCCGAGGCGGTTCCTTCATCAACAAGGATAACAATCGGCTTTTCAGGGAATATCGGGGGACGGTCGGAACGATAATGGCGTTCGGTATTATCATAGCGACCTCGCGTGTAGACTACTTCCTGTCCCAACTCCAAAAAGAGTTCGGCTGTTTCTTTGGCCTGGTCAAGAAGACCGCCGCCGTTGTTGCGGAGATCAAAAATCAGACCCGAAACATTCTGGTCGTTGAGGGCACCAATCGCTTCGCGCAGTTCGTGGGAGGTCTCTTCAGCAAAGCGGGAGAGACGCACATAGCCGATATCAGTATTCGGCACAACACCGTAGTAGTTGACCGATTTCAAAGCAATCACCGCTCGTTCAACTTCAAATTCGAGAAGGTCGGCGATGCCGGTCCTTTTGATAAGAAGTGTCACTGAGGTTCCGGCGGTGCCGCGCATCAGTTTGGCAGCGTCAGATGTTTTCATTCCCTCGGTTGACTGGCCCGAAATCTCCCAGATAACATCACCGGCCCGCAGGCCGCGACGGTACGCCGGGGTGCCTTCAATCGGCGAGACGATTCTGATCCGCTCGTCACGCGAGTCGATCTGCATGCCCAACCCCTCGTACTTGCCGTGAGTGCTTTCCATCAGAGCGTCATACGATGATTTTTCCATCAGAACCGAGAATCGATCCAAATCGGTCAGCATACCGCGAATACCGGCCTTGATGATTTCCTCGGCATCGACATCTTCCATGTACTGATTCTTGATATGAAAAGCGGTGGTTGTCAACTTCTTAATGTCACGCAGGAAACTGTCGTGTTTTTTCGCCGGTGTAATCTCTCCCTTGTTGGTAGAGAGTTCATCAAGGTTGATATGAACAGTATCGGCCCAGAGAACCGGTTCGTCGGGGAGCTCAAGTTGCAATGCTTCACCGGTACCGGCAAACCAGATCATTGACAGTGCGAATAGGGTAACACCAAAAAGTTGAACCACGTAGCGGGCCATGTATTTCCTCCAGTCAGAGTAGGCGATAAGTTGTTTACAAGGTATGTATTAAAGCGTGCTTGTCAAGTTAACCGAACTTAAGTACGCACGCGTATCCTTCTGTATATTATACGGTTAAGGCACTCTAAACGTTCCGGCTAATCTGCCCTGCCTCCGGGACGCTAAATAAGCCGTTGTCGTTATTATGCTTATGTATTTACTTCGACACAACAGCGCAACTTTTTCGTACCGTATTACGTTGATAGCTGTAGGCGTTCCCCTAAGATGCTACCACACACCGGTTTGCTCTGTGGATAGCAAAAGGGGCTGCAAGCAATTTGTGCAGCGACTGAACAGCGTACTGAGGATCGATGATGAATATTGGCAAATCAAGACTACTGGCGGGATTGCTCAATCTTCTTTGCCCGGGATTGGGCCACATCTATTGGAAGGAAATCACCTTTGGTGTTTTTGTTTTTCTCGTCGGAATCATAGCCGTAGTTCTGTGGACGGTAGTGCAATTTGTCGAGCTACCGTTGTGGGCGGTCGTGATTCTCTTCTCGCTGCCGTTGATCTTCTACCTGTTTACATTCGTTGATCTTTTTGGAGCTATGGCGCGTCGTGATTCGAAATGGCAAATCACCTGGAAGCGACTGCTCATCTTTGTTCTGATTGGAATACTGTACCAGGTGTTGGTGCCGCTGGCGCCGGTCAATTTTGCAATTCGTAACGCGCCAGAGATATATGCGATGGAGGACAACAGCCTCAACCCGTTATACTCCGAGGGCGATCTGATGAAGGCCAGCACCTATGCCTACGAGGTCAACTTCTTTTTTCTGGACCAACCAATCGTCCGGTCGTTTCCCGGAAGATATGATATCGTTCGATTCACTACATCTTCGGGCCGACGGCATACCGCGATGGTAATCGGTCTGCCCGATGAGGATATTGAGATTGGTGGCGGTCTGATGGTCGTCAACGGATTGCCGCAACTGGATCGCAAGGCGAACCAACTCACTTTTGGCGCCGATTGGCCGTTGACATCGGTCAATAGTTATTCTATCTTGGTTGCCCGAATGAAATTCGGCGTAGTAGATGAGATTTATCAGGTTCCTCTTATAGATATTTGTGGCAAGGTCTCCAGACTCTGGTGATAAGAATTCGAAATTTGATTTTCGACCTCGACGGCACCCTGATCGATTCCTCTGATGGGGTCGTAGAAGCGGTCAACTATTCATTGAAAATGTTGGGCGAGCCGGCTCAGCAGGCCGATGCGATCAAAAAGTTCATTGGCTTTCCTTTGTCCCAGATGTATCCGGTCTTTACCGACGCTCCGTTGGATCAGCTCTATCACCATTTTCAGGTTAAGGCAGCCGAGACAGTGATTGCCTCAACCTTCCTGCTTCCGGGGGTAGAGACGGTGCTGGGAACGCTTCGCGCTCGTGGCTTCAGGATGGCTATCGCTACCACCAAGATTAAAGAGCATGTTGCCGGGATAATCGCCAAGTTTGGATGGGAAGGTTATTTCGATGCAACGGTTGGGGGGAACGAAGTGCCAAAAGTCAAACCCGACCCCGCGGCGTTTCGGTTGGCTCTCAAGCGGCTGGGTGCTGATGCCGACGATTCGCTGGTT